>JBLHJZ010000133.1:0-9563 GCA_047619515.1 Saprospiraceae bacterium
AGAGGCTGTACCGTAATTGATTCTATAAAAGTGGGCGGTATCGTAGTTGTTTCAGCGATAGAAACAAGCGTGTCTTGTGCGGGTAGCTGTGATGGTGGAATTGATATTACCGCTCTTGGAGGAATAGCTCCATATACTTATACCTGGGCTGGTCCCGGGGTGGTAACTATAGCGCAAGACCAAGTCAACTTATGCGCTGGTATCTACACCGTTACCATTGAAGATTCTAATGGAAGCCTTACTACCGAAAATTTCACCGTAGGCTCACCGACGGCATTGACGATATCGTCTAGTACAATTATTAATGAGACTGGAAATGGCTGTAACGGCGCTATCAATATTACGGTTACCGGTGGAACGCAAGCTTATTTCTATGAATGGAGTAATGGCAAAACCAGCAAAAATATTGCAGACCTTTGTAAAGGAGAATATAGTGTAGTGGTAACAGATGCTAATGGATGTATATTGCTTTCAAGCACTTTTACCGTGGCTCCTCCTCCTTTACAAGTAGCGTTGACAGATTTAACTATGGCGCTATGTGATGGAAGTGCGGATGGAATGGTTTGCATATCTGTCCTTGGAGGCTGTGGTCCTTATACGCTTACATTAGATGGAATTTCAAAAACCAGTATTTCCGGTGACAATATTTGTTTTGATGAACTGGCCGCTGGAAATGATTCGATAGTGATAACGGACTCCGGAATTCCACCGTTAAATATAGTTTATAATTTTACTATCACAGATCCAGAGCCTGTCTTGATTACTTTATTAAGTAGCACTGATAATACTGACCCTACAGGTTCTAATTGTAACGGTTCGATTGATATTGATGTTTCTGGTGGTGTTGGTAATTATAAATATCTATGGAGTACTGGCGCAATCAGCGAAGATCTTGACAACGTTTGTGAAAGCCCGCCTTCTTATTGTGTAACAGTTACGGATGGAAATGGGTGTTCTGCAGTCTTTTGTGAAGAACTTGATCTTGGTTTAAGTATCCAAGTCGTCTCTACAGACGATGTTAGTTGTTTTGGGGAATGTGATGGGGCTATAGATATTCAGGTTAACGGAGGTGTTCTCCCTTATGTATACGCCTGGAGTCCCGCTGGAGGAATGAGTGCTGACCCAAATGGTCTTTGTGCAGGTACTTATACGGTTACTGTTACTGATAATGGTGGAATGGGGAATTCGATTACGACTACGGTTACGATCGATCAACCTGCAACCCCGCTCACGGTAGTGGTGGAAAATATGATCAAGCCAACAACGGATGATGCGAATGGACTAATCAGTTTGGGTGTAAATGGCGGATGGGGTTTTGCATCTGTTTCCTGGTCTGGGCCAAATGGGTTTACAGGTAATACACTAACCATTGGAGGCTTAGTAGAAGGATTTTACACCGCTACAGTTATAGATGCTAATGGTTGTATAGAAGTGATTACGGTGCCATTACCATCAAATCGTATTGTCCTGACTTTCGAATTCCTACCGCCCAATTGTAATGGAGATGCTGACGGACAGATAGAGGTAATGGTGGAAGGAGGATCGGGAACTTACGCTATTATCTGGAGTAACGGCCAATCTGGTGATCTTGCCTTTGATCTTATCGCAGGTGAGTATTCCGTAACGGTTACAGATACTGGAATACCGGGACTTTCTGCATCAGCGACAGTTGAACTTATAGAACCAGGTGTTTTGAATGTGGCATTAGAAATCTCCAATGCTACAGGACCGGCTGATGGTATGATTGAAGCAATAGTAACTGGCGGAACAATACCTTATACTTATATTTGGTCTACTGGAGGAAATACACCGAAAATTTCCAGATTGTCTTCTGGAATCTATGGTTTACAGGTGACAGATGCTCATGGGTGTGAAATCGTCATTCCACAAATAGAAGTAATTGTAGAAGGAGAGTGCCTCGAAGCCAGGAGAGTGATTTCTCCAAATGATGATAATAAGAATGATGAGCTGATCATTAGTTGTGTAGAAAATTTTAATAATAACCTAAAGATTTTCAACCGTTGGGGCCAAATGGTCTATGAGGCCGACAATTATGACAATACCTGGTCGGGTACTGGTTTTGATGATCAGTTGTTGCCGGAAAGCGGTTACTTCTGGGTATTGGAATACGATGATAACGGGCAAAAGAAACAACAAAAAGGTGCATTCACATTATTAAGAGGAGAATAATTTATTCCCAAAACAATTTAAAGGAAATTAAAATGAAAAAAACATTAATACTTTTCGCCTTTATCGCTTATTGCTGTAGTAGTGCAATTGCACAGGAAGAAGCGGTTTTTATGCATTATATTTTTAATCCAACATTGATCAATCCGGCTGCTACAGGATTTGATAAAGAGCACCATGATGTGTTTATCAATGTTCGTTCTTCCTGGACCAATTTTCCGGATGCGCCTAAGACCTATGCCTTGAGCTATAATGGCCCGGTAGGAAAACGTTTGGGACTTGGAGCAATGATCTATTCGGAAAATGTAGCAGGGCTGACCCGATTTCGGGGACAACTTTCTTATGCTTTTCAATATCAGATCAAGGACTTTGATATGGCCTTTGGTATGTCTACCGAATGGCACAGGACTTCCATAGATAATTCTGTGACCAATAGTGTTCTTTATGAGGAGGGGGATGAAAGGGTATTGGCAGCAATGGACGGCGAGACGGAATTTGACGCAACCATCGGTATTTACGGAGGCTATAAAGATCGGATCTTTTTCGGTTTAAGTTCTCCTGGCCTCGTACGGGGGAAGTTAGATCAAATCTCAGATACAGGTGACGGCGGACCATTTCAATATCTTCTTGCCAACCTTGGTGGAAAATTTGAACTGGCAGAATCAAAAGTAAAATTAATGCCTTCTATACTCGTCAAAAAAGTCAGAGGTGTTGATTTTCAGACTGACGTAAATCTGGTTGCTTCTTTCCTGAAAGATCAGCTAATGACCGGATTGACTTATCGTGCAGGTACTGGTGGAAATCTTGGGATCATCCTCGGCACAAAATATAATACGTTACAATTCATTTACACTTATGATGTGTACATGGATGATTTTCAAAAATACAACGGCGGTTCACACGAGATCACCATCAATTTTCAATTCAACAGAGGGAGTGGTCAATATGATCGTTCTTTGAAATACAGGTAATAAAATTTGAAGTACTTGCTGCTTGGGTTTCAGCTTATCAAGTTGAAATAAAAAGAAGTAGAGAAGTGCTCCAGAAAAATACAAAAGAAGTCCTTTATCAATTGGTTTTTGGGATGGCCTCTCTCTACATTTGCTAGAGGGGGGCTTCTCTACTTTTAGCCGCTAATTAATTGTTCCATAAAATGAAACCTCTTAATGTTGAAGCTATGCTACATTATGAGCAAGATTTATTCCATTAATAATTTAAGTTGCGATGAATAAGTAGGAGACTCTTTTTGAGCCATAGCACTATTGGTATTTACCATATTGAGTATCTTTCTATTCATCAAGGCAGGCCCAATGGCACTCTGCCCATGGTTCAGGGCTTAGATTACCAATATTTAGTCCTTAACAGGGCAAAGAATCCCTTTAGGGATTTGATATCGGTAACCTGGGACTAAAAAACTGCGATGTATCCCGAAGGGATTTAATGTAAATAGCCACCGATAAAATCGGTGGATAAAAAATAGGCGGTCGGGAACCCGGAATGGGTTCAATTCTCTTTATATGGATATTCAACCACTTCGAAGGTATTAAAAAAAAGGTTTTCATACCATCGATTTCCTACCTACACGTTCTGTGCAGGTAGATTTTAGGAGACCAGTCAATAATTTTTGGAAAGACTCTAAAAGGCAAAAAAAATATTAGCCTGAGGGGGAGGCTAATATTAGGGAGGATTTTAGGGGGAATAAAAAGCATAAATATAAAGTGGTTATAAATTGTACTTTATTCTAAAAATTATTGTCCGTCAGAGCGGCTACGAATGCTTGTGCTGAGCGAAGTCGAAGTACCGAATAAAGTCTATTGTATGTCCTGTCAGTAGTTAATAATAAAAAATAAAGAACCACACCACAAGACATTTTTCCCAAGCCCGCTTTCCAGTCTCCTAAAGGAGGAGCTACTTACCCACAAATCTCTAGCGCTGTCCCTAAAGACTTGCTTTATACACTTCGCGTTTTCTTTAAGCATTAGCTGCTAAAGAAGACACACAAAGGGTACAGAAAAAGTTATTTCAACTATATAGAATAAGATGGAAATTCGGTGCGGAAAGAAAGTAGTATAATATTCTGAAAATCAGTAATTAATACATGTAATAATAAATGTATTAATAAAATACCATTAAACAGGTATGGTGAAAAGGGTGTGATTAACTTATCTTTGAAGAGTACTTAGGAAACGTACAAAACTAAATGGTTCGCTTTATCAGATACTTACAATAATCTAAGAAGCGTGCCAAACTTACAATCTTACAAAAAAAACTCCCCCCAACTTACAACCATTACTCCCCCCACTTACAAACTAGCAGAAGTAGGAATAACCATCGACTTCAAACCGAAGAGCAAAAATTGAGGCGTTTGCTTTTCAAATCGACAAAACAAAACAACACTTCACTATTTGAGTAAAGCTCAAAAATTAAGATCCCTCTTTTGGTGGTTCAATTAGATCACCAAAAGCTTCGACTTTTAACGCGACTGAATTGATTTCTGATCACTTACAGTTTTCTCTAAAAGCCGAAAACCGGAAATTAATTTCTTGAGCGGAGCCGAACAACACTTCAGGAAAACATTCTTTTTAACCATTGAATGCTAATCTGCTTTATCACACTTTATATCGTGGTAAAGACTTTTTAGTGTTGACCAAAATGATTAGATGAAAATTATTCCATCTACATGGATTAATTGTTGTTCACCAGGAACCGACTTCAAAAAAATCAATAGCCTAGCGGCTGTTTTGGTCCTTTCTTTCCTATTTATTCCCATTCTCTTACCAGCTTGTATAGTTAGTTGCAAAAATAACCTGAGCGTTTCTTTAGGCCCTTCGGGGGAAGCTTTGATCACGCCACTTATTTTACTTCAGGATCCTTCTTGCGATCCCACCGATTTTACAGTCGATATTAAAGATCCCAACGGCATATCTATAGGTAATACCCTGACCTGTGAGTATGTCGGTCTTATTATGACTGCTACCGTGACTCAAACAAATAATGGAAATAATTGCTCAACCTTACTAACCGTAAGCGACTATATCAGTCCTCAAATTATATGTTCCGATACAATAGTTTTATGTAATCAATCAGTAGATCCATCTGTTACTGGTTATCCGTTGGCCACGGATAACTGTTCGGTGTTTGCAAATATTGATTTGAGTTATATGGATGATTTCATGGATCTTGCCTGCTTTGCAGTGCATGGCACAGACACTATTACCAGCCAAATCCAAAGAACCTGGTCAGTTCAGGATGAGAGTGGGAACGTGAATTCCTGTATTCAAATGATTTATTTGAAAAGGATAACCATCAATGAGGTGACTTTTCCTGCACATCGAGACGGTTTTGCTGCTCCTGCACTGGACTGTAGTCAGGATCCAACGGATTTATTAATTACCGGCGTACCTTCAATCAACGGTATGCCTATTGATAATGGAGGAATCTGCGAACTAATTGCTTCTCATACAGATCAAATCGTTCCGCTCTGTGGATCGATGGCGCACAGGGTACTTCGAACCTGGACAATCATAGATTATTGTTCCGGCGACTTTACCCTTAATGTTCAAATTATTAATGTACTGGATAATACGGCTCCTGTGATTACCTGCCCCGCAGATATAACAGTAGGTACTTTACAAAATGGCTGTACTGCTATCGTGAATTTTCCTACTGCAAATGCGACAGATGACTGCTCCACAATTACGATTACGCCTTCCTGGGCTTATGGTACAGGCTATGGTCCTTTTGTGAATATTCCAGTCGGGACTCATCCGGTAACTTACAGTGCCAAGGATGCCTGTGGAAATATTTCAACTTGTATCATGAAGGTAACCGTAATAGATAATATCCCTCCTACTCCGATTTGTGATTACAATTTGGAAGTTAATTTGTCTGTTTTTGGAAATGCAATAGTAAACGCAAATGCCTTTGACGACAGTAGTTACGATAATTGTGGCCTTGTTAATTTGGCAGTCAGCCGTGACGGAATCAATTTTGAATCTTCTATATCATTCGATTGTAATGATATTGAAAACTCGCCCATAGAAGTTACGCTGAGAGTCTGGGATATTGCCGGCAATTATAACGATTGCACCGTAAATACGTTTATTGATGATAAATTAATTCCTCTAATCGCCTGTCCTTCAGATATTTATATTAGCTGCGCTGATGATTATAATGACTTGAACCTGGTAGGACTTCCGATTTTGAATGATAATTGTACCATAGATACTTTTTATTATTCGGATGTTTTGAATGTAAATACCTGTAATGAAGGGACGATTACAAGAACCTGGACGGTCATAGATGCCGGAGCTAATACAAATACCTGTATTCAGATTATTACACTGGAGGATAATACAGCGCTTAGTATTACCTGGCCTCTCGATTATGTGACCTCAATATGTGGCGATAGCACCGGGGTTTCCATTACAGGAGAACCTGTTTTTATGGGTAATGATTGCGAGAACACCTCCGTATATCATGAAGATGAAACATTTTACTATTCTCCCTCCTGCTATAGGGTTTTAAGAACCTGGTCTGTATATGAATGGTGTACTTATGATCCTAACAGTGGGACAAATGATGGCTTTTGGACAGATGTTCAAATTATTGATGTTGAAGATAATACAGCTCCGTCACTTGGCTGTGCGTCAGATACCCTAATCGGTATGTTTGCTGCAGATTGTAGTGGCGTATGGATTAGTTTAGCAGCTCCTATCGCAGTAGATTGCAATCAAACTATTATAATTACAAATAATTCTCCTTATGCAGCTAGTAATGGAGCTAATGCAGATGGATTCTATCCTCCGGGTATTCACACTATTAATTATACCGCCACTGACGGCTGCGGAAATTTCACTTTATGTTCCAGGACAGTAACCATCGTGGACGCAAAAGCACCAACACCGGTTTGCTATGGTGGCATCAACCTTAACATTGGAATGGATGGCACACTCAATATTACGCCAAATATGATAAACCTTGGCAGTTATGATAATTGCACCACTTCTGAAAATTTAACCCTTACCGTAAGTCCTGATTGGTTTACCTGCGATGATCTTGGGCCACAGACCCTTATGTTGACGGTAACCGATGAAGCTGGGAATAGTGCTTTTTGTACATCTATCGTAACTATCCAGAACAATAATAATATCTGCGACATTCCAGCGGCTAAGATTGCAGGCGTGATCGTAAATGAAAATGGTACGCCGGTGGAATTAGTAGAATTAGTATTAAGTGGAAATGCCGAGGATACTACAACTAATGATAATACCGGATATTACGAATTTTCGGAGGTTCCCTTTGACGGCGATTATGAAATAACACCCGTCAAAGACATTTTCTATACCAACGGTGTTTCCACTTTTGACCTGGTATATATACAGCGCCATATCCTTAGTATTCAGACAATTACTTCCCCTTATAAAATGATAGCAGCAGATATCAACAGGTCGGGAGGAATTTCTACCATTGATTTAGTTAAGTTGAGAAGATTGATTCTTCAGCTGGATGGTGAATTTACTAATAATACTTCCTGGAGATTTGTGCAGGAATCTTATGTTTTTCCTAATCCTATGAGTCCCTTTACTTCGCCATTTCCGGAAAGCCTGGTAGTGACCCAGCTGGAGGATGATATTTTATCTGCGGACTTTATTGCGATTAAAATTGGGGATATAAACGGAAATGCAAATCCTGCAGCTTTTAGCGAGGGTGGGGAAGGGGATACAAGAGATGCAGGAGAAATGCTACGTTTAAATACACCAGCGGCAACATTTGAAAAAGGAAATACGCTTGAAATTCCTGTTTTTGCTGATGATCTTGATGAAATACTGGGTTGTCAGCTCACTTTCGATTTTGATGAAACCCTATTAGCATTTACAGCAATAGAACGAGGTAGTCTTAAAAACCTTAGTGAAGAGAATTTTAATTTTTCTAAAACCGACCAGGGATTAATAACCATGAGTTGGACAAGAGCTACTGCGGAAGCATTAGATGCTGCAGCGCCTTTATTTGTTTTAAAATTTGATTGTCTTGGAAATGGAAAGGTAGAAAATCATTTTATGATCAACTCTAAACTGTTGAATGCAGAAGCGTATTCTGAAGAAATGGAAATATTAGGCATCAATTTTGAATTTTCTACCACCCAGGAAGCAGAATGGGAACAGTTTATGCTTTATCAAAATTATCCGAATCCTTTTGATAAAATAACTACCGTTCCTTTTTCCCTCCCTAATATCGAACGTGTAAAATTTGAAGTTTTTGATGCGAAAGGAACCATTATACAAAGTTTTGAAAAACAATATGGTGCTGGCGACCAGGAAATCACACTAAAGAGAAGTGATTTTGGATCATCGGGGATTTATTTTTTCCGGATGACGCTTTCTGATGGCGACCAGCAAACCAAATCAATGATTGTAAAATAAAGAACAAGTCAGCTAATTATTTTATGACTGGTTCTACGTGTTGATCTTATGAAACTGTGCTTTTGCACACAAATGTAATTTGTTCTTATAAATAGGGTTTGATTGAGAAGGTTGACCTTCCGCCTGGAAGGCTTCCTTCTTACCCTTTTTACTTTAGCACACTTAAGCAAGTTTGTAACTCCACTTAAGCAAGTTTGCAACTTGCGCAACTCCACTTTAGCAAGTTTTTACAATATAACAAGTCAATTGAAGCTAGCCCAAACGGGACTGCTCATTTTATTTTATAGCAGATAAAGTATTTTTCATTTAGATAAACATATAATTTATAATTGAATGACGTTAAAAATTGATGAACAATAGCTTATGTATATAAAATACAATTATTTAAAAAATACCACTTTAAGGGTAAGCATTTAAGGTGGAATGCCCGTATTTTTATATTATCAATAGCGAAAGATAAAAAGCTTTACGAGTTAAGGTTTAGAAAGTATCGGAACGAATTGAAAAACTTACAATTTAACCAACGATTTTAGGATAAAAAATTTTCCCTACCGATTTTCAGTTTTCATATTTTCTTCCAATCCCCTCTACTTTTTTGATATATTTCCTCTTGATTTACTCCTTGTAAATCCCTCTAAGGTACTTTTCAAAACAAGTTTATTAACAAGCTAAATTATAATCTTATGATACTGAAAACGTTTATTTTTATTTTCATTCTAATGATTTTGCGGGACGCCAGTCAGGTAGCCACTGAAGAGCAAAATTAACTTACAAGGGGCAACTCATTTCAAAACACTAAGAACACTTCTTTACTACTTATACTTGATCTAATTACAACTAGCAAAAAGGATATTATTATTCTTGGTCTATTACCAGAACAAAAACAAATACTATGACGAAAACCTGGAAACGAGTTTATGATTACTTTTTTTAACCAAACTACAGCAGGTCATT
>JBLHJZ010000134.1:0-9552 GCA_047619515.1 Saprospiraceae bacterium
ATCCAACAAAAAATGGCTAGCGATAATTATAGCAACTATTTCATGAATGGATCAATTGCTAAAAATGGGAGGACTACATTATTACTACTACTACTACGCTTCAAAAGGCTATTGATGTCTGGAAAGATGCAGATACGAATTATATTCCTGCACAGCTGGCTCGGGCGAATATGGGGAAATGGGGGAATGGAATGAAGGGAAGAAGGGAGGAAATAAAAATAACCAAGGCTTGTCCTTCCTGACGTAGTTTAAAGCGTATGAAATATTTTTTAATCTTAGTTAGATTTCAGGATTATTAAGATACTTTTTTTCGATGAATCTTATTTTTTCTAAAAAGTAAAAGGTCATTTTCCTAGCCCTTGGCAGCTAGTCAAGCTCAAAGCATGTTTGGAATTGAGTTCCATATAATACACAAACCCAGTCGGTTTGAAGGATAACTTCCCAATAATGAACTACCCCGACCCAGAGAGTACGGGGTATCATAAACTGCTAAAATACATCAGAATAGCATTTCAAAATAAAAAATTAGCCCAGCACGAATTTCACCAATTTACAACGAATGTAATTCGCGAAAATTCGTGTCCCTATTATTTTAAAATTCGCTTCTCCCGAGGCAGAGCCTCGGGAAATTCGTTTGATAAACCGTCCCCACCCCTTTGCGAGATTGGCCCCTGATAATTTCTTTTCACTTTTATCCAAATCAGTGAAACTATGCAGCTAAAATTTTCATATAAACAGAATATCATTTGTTACTTTCTTTAAAACTTAAAGCATACTTTTGGTTTTTTGGAATTATACGGTAAATTACGTCGCTATATTATATAATTAAAGAATCAAAGTTTTGAAATCAACGAATATAAAGGATCCGGAGTATTTTCATAAAGTGGTGGATTGCCAGTATGCCTGCCCGGCGCATACCCCTGTTCCCGAATATATCCGGCTTATCGCTGCCGAAAAGTATACCGAAGCCTATATGGTCAATTGGGAGTCCAATGTGTTTCCAGGGGTACTGGGGCGTACCTGCGACCGGCCTTGTGAACCCGCTTGCAGGCGTGGCAGACTGGATGAGGCGGAAGAACCTGTAGCGATATGCCGGCTCAAACGGGTAGCAGCAGATAATAAAGGCGAGGTCAAACACCTGATGCCGACTGCTCCCAAAGTAAAAAACGGTAAAAAAGTAGCGCTGATTGGCGGTGGCCCAGCTTCCCTGACCGTCGCCCGAGACCTGGCACCCTTAGGATATGAAATCCATCTATATGATGAATGGCCAGGCGGCGGCGGAATGATGCGGACACAGATTCCTGCCTTTCGGCTCCCAATAGAAGTACTGGAGGAGGAAATAAATTACATCCTCGATATGGGGATTCATACGCATTTCAATCATTTTGTCTCGAGCATGAAAGAAATGCTCGAAAAAGATTATGATGCCATTTTCGTCGGTACCGGCGCTCCCAAAGGCAGGAACCTGAATATACCCGGACGGGAAGAAGCGGACGCCAATATTCACATTGGTATTCAGTTTTTGGCAGGAGTCGCATTTGAGCATATTGAAAAAGTAGGAAAAAAGGTAATCGTACTGGGCGGAGGAAATACCGCTATGGATTGCTGCCGGACTTCCCGGCGTCTTGGTGGAGAAGAGGTAAAAGTGGTCGTCAGAAGTCCTTTTAAAGAAATGAAAGCTTCTGCCTGGGAGATTGAAGATGCTATGCGCGAAGATATTCCGATTCTCAATAATATGCCTCCTAAAGAATTTGTCGTCGAAAATGGACAACTAAAAGGTATCTTATTTGGGAAAGTAAAGGCGGAGTATGATGAAAAAGGAAAGCGGAGTTTAATTCCAACCGGAGAACCGGATGAGTTTATTGAATGCGATGATGTCATGATCGCTATTGGCCAGGACAATGCCTTTCCGTGGATCGAAAAAGACCTGGGTATTGAGTTCGGAAAATGGGAAGTTCCGGTTTTAAATAAAGAAACTTTCCAGTCTACCCTACCCAAAGTATTCTTTGGTGGCGATGCGGCTTTCGGCCCTGCAAATGTAATCACGGCAGTAGCGCATGGTCATCAGGCAGCGATCTCTATGCATCAATTTTGCCAGGAACTGGATGTCGCTGATCGCCCGGCACCAATGACTAATCTGATCAGCCAGAAAATGGGCATCCACGAGTGGATTTATGATAGCCCGGTAGTCGATGATATCCGTTTTAAAGTTCCTCATGAGGACAAAAGCACCTCATTGAAGGACCGAAAAGTGGAAGTGGAATTGGGCTTTGATCAACACCTGGGTTTTATGGAAGCACAGCGCTGTCTGAATTGCGATGTCCAAACGGTTTTTACGACCAACAGCTGTATCGAATGCGATGCCTGTATGGATGTCTGTCCTACTTCCTGTATTACTTTTACCACCAACGGGGAAGAAGAAGATTTGAGATCCCGGCTTTCTGCGCCGGCAATAAATTTATTCCAGGATTTATACGTCTCTGATGTGCTGCCGACCAAGCGAGTAATGGTCAAAGATGAGGATTTGTGTTTGCATTGTGGCTTATGTGCCGAACGATGCCCCACAAACGCCTGGGATATGCAGAAATATTTATACAATGTAACTAAAGCAGGATAATGTCAAAAATAAGTGCCGTAAACGATTTTGTAGTCCGGTTTGCCAATGTCAACGGAACAGGATCAGCCAGTGCAAATAATATGTTTGCCAAAGCAGTATTCAGAATGGGCATCCCGATTTCTCCTAAGAATATTTTCCCTTCAAATATTCAGGGCTTACCTACCTGGTTCGAAATCCGGATCAATGAAAAAGGGTATCTGGGTCGCCGTGCCGGGATAGACCTGATCGTAAGTGTCAACCCGCAAAGTATGATCAAGGATATCGCCGATGTCAAACCGGGAGGATATTTTGTATATGACAATACCAGAAAACTCCATAAGGAATTTTTACGGGAGGATATTAATTTCATTGGTATCCCTATGATGCAATTGTGTATGGACAATTATGTTGATCCTAAAAAACAGCAATTGTTTAAAAACATAGTGTATGTAGGCGCTCTGGCAGCTTTACTGGACTTGGACATCAATATCGTAAAGGTGATCATCGCTGAACAATTTGAAAAGAAACCGAAACTTATTCCACCGAATTATCAGGCTTTACAATTGGGTCTTGATTATGTCCGGGCAAACTTTGAATGTCCGCTTGGCATTCGCCTGGAACCAAGGAAGAATGTCGGTGATCATATCTTAATCGAAGGAAACACCGCCACCGCTTTGGGCGCTATTTATGCCGGTGCTACCGTTGCCGCCTGGTATCCTATCACCCCTTCTACTTCCGTAGTTAGCGCTTTTGAAAAGTATGCTAATAAGCTACGAATAGATAAGGAAACCGGCCAAAAGAAATTTGCAATTATTCAGGCGGAGGACGAACTAGCTGCTATGGGAATGGTGATCGGTGCCACCTGGAATGGCGCCAGAGCTTTTACCTCAACCAGCGGCCCTGGAGTCTCCCTGATGAGTGAATTCATCGGTCTGGCTTATTTTGCCGAGATTCCGGTGGTACTGATCAATGTACAACGTGGCGGCCCTTCCACCGGAATGCCTACGAGGACACAACAACCGGATATTCTATCTTCCGCTTATGCTTCTCATGGGGATACCAAACATGTATTGTTGTTTCCGAGTACGCCAACCGAATGCTTTGACCTTACCGTTGCTGCTTTTGACCTGGCCGACCGTTTGCAGACTCCTGTAATCCTGATGTCTGACCTGGATCTGGGTATGAACAATCATATGAGTGAGCCCCTGAAATGGGATGATGCCAAAAAATATGATTTGGGTAAGGTACTGAATGCCGAAGATTTAGAAAATATGGAAGTCTATGGCCGGTATTTGGATGTGGATGGTGATGGCGTTTGCTATCGTACTATTCCCGGTACGCATCCGACCAAAGGTTCTTTCTTTACCCGTGGAACCTCCCGGGATGAATATGCTCAGTACACGGAAGATGGATCTGTCTATGTCAAAATAGTCGATCGATTGTTGAAGAAATGGGAAACGGCAAAAGAATACGTGCCAAAACCTATGATCCGCCAACAAGATCCACCCAGCAAATATGGCATTATCTTTTTTGGAACGACCAGATATGCAGCTTTGGAGGCCATGGAACTATTGGAAGCCGAGGGGATTGCCTTGGATGCTATGCGTATATTAGCTTTCCCTTTCAATCAAGCGGTTGATGATTTTATAGAAAAACGTGAAAAAATATTTGTCATCGAACAAAACCGGGACGCACAATTTCGCTCGCTGCTGATCAACGAGTTGGAAGTGAATCCGAAAAAATTGATTAAAATTCTAAATTATGATGGTATGCCGATCACTGCGGATACCATCAAAAGTCAGATTATTGAAAAATATCCGCAAACCGGACAAAAAGTACAAACACAGACCGCATCATGACATACGTAAAACCTAAATTTAGACATCCCGGCTTACCGAAGAATAAAATCGGCTTTGCGAAAGCGGATTACGAAGGGAAAATATCTACGCTCTGTGCAGGCTGCGGCCATGACTCCATTAGTGGAGCCATTGTACAGGCTTGTTATGAAATGGCCATTCAACCCCATCAATTAGCCAAGCTGTCAGGAATAGGCTGTTCTTCAAAAACACCTACCTATTTTTTGGATAATTCCCATGGCTTCAACACTGTTCACGGCCGGATGCCTTCGGTGGCTACCGGTGCCTATATGGCCAACCGCGATTTGATTTACCTGGGTGTATCGGGAGACGGGGATACCGCCTCTATCGGTATGGGGCAATTCGTCCATGCTATCCGCAGGAATATGAATATGGTGTATATCGTGATGAATAATGGCTGTTATGGTTTGACCAAAGGGCAGGATTCTGCGACGGCTGATTTCGGCTCGATTAATAAATCCGGAGAAAAGAATGTCTTCCCTGCGATTGACCTGGTCGGCCTGACTATGGAACTGGGCGCTACTTTTGTCGGGCGTAGTTTTTCGGGCGATAAAGAACAATTAGTCCCCTTGATCAAGGCGGCTATGTCTCATCCCGGCTTTGCCTTTCTGGATATCATCTCCCCCTGTGTCACTTTCAATAATAATAAAGGCTCCACCAAATCTTACGACTTTGTCCGGGATCATATCGAAGCGACTGCTGCTATAGATTTTGTCCCCCACAAAGATGAAATCAAAGTTTCCTACGAAGAAGGGCAAACCGCTAATGTGACCTTACACGATGGCTCGTATATTCACCTCAGCAAACTCTCTCCGCACTGGTACCCGCAAGACCGAAAAGCTGCGATCAACCGCCTCCAGGAGTCTAAAGCTAAGGGTGAAATCCTCACCGGCTTGATCTATATCGACACCAAAAGCCAGGATTTGCATGAATCTCAGGAAACGGTGAAGGTGCCTTTGAATAGTTTGAGGGAAAAGGAGCTTTGTCCGGGGTCTGAGATGTTGAAAAAAATTAATGAGGAGTTTCGGTAGGGGTTGGTTGGCTTGTTGGTTTATGGTAATTTGCAAATTATAATTATGATAACTTACTAGTAAATCTTCATTTTTTTGGTGCCGATTTAATTTAATTCCGGTGTTCTGAATGGGAAAAATGGTGCAACGTGTGCATATACGGCCTTTAGGTTTGTATTAGTAGCGCTCGTCAAATGATCCGTATTTATTTTTGTAATTCAGCGTTGTGAATCTCTAAAAAAAGAGTGAAATCTGAGTTAAACCTTAGTGAGTCATACACAGTTTTTCTATCGTGATAGTATTTTTTGATGGAAGATGCAAGTTTTACATATTCCTCTGGAGTGCCTCTTTTTGACTTATCACGGAAGGGATTCAGGTCGGTCATCTTCCAGTATTTCCAAGCAATAGCTGGGATTCGTGAATCGTTTAGTCCAGATGATAACTGCTTACGGACATTTACCGGTTCATGGGCTTTGATATTTTGAGTCAGCTGCTTATAAAAACTGGGTTTGCTTACATAAACAGTCTTACCTACATGCTTGCCTCCTGGTATTTTCTCTGTAGTTATTGGATCGGAAGGGATTAAAACCCGAAATCCTGAAGGTTTTGATGGATCTCCCAATAGGGGTAAAATTGTTTGGTCTGTTGGTTTTAATGCATTTCTGTCGTACGGGTTAATAGTGGTAGAAAAAAAATCAACAGAAAGTCCTTCAATAGTCATTTTTTTGGCCCAGGAATCATTCCCAACTCTTGGTGCACTGTAAGTGATCAGTTTTAATTGCTTCCATGGCCAATCACGCAATGTACCTGTCATCGAGCTACCTTTTCCATCAGGACCATATTGATCTCCGAAAAGTAAAGCGCTTGCAAAAACTTGGGCTAAGCCTCCTCCAAGACTATGACCAGTTAAAAAAATTCGATTAGGAATATCATGGAAAGACAATTCGTCAACCTGCTTCAGACATTCAAATAAGGTAGGCTGAATAGAAGCCATGCAGGTAGTCATTCCTCTGCTAACGGATCCGGTTTTAGTAACAAATGCTGCCCCCGATTCGGGACCAATTAGGTCATAGCCCAGGTCAGTAATCCAATCAGGGTTACCCTTAGCCTTGTCATCTTTTAATGCTTGCAAGGCCGCTCTGCTTCCCGAACCACTTCTACTACCTCGGAAGACTATATGAACATCAAAATTGACGTTGTCAGGGTAGTAGCGGATCAATACAAACCCCATTATGCTTTGTGAAGCCGGTTGACCTTTCAGACCTTTGTCACCTGTGCCACCTTCAAATGCCATGAGTATATCTTGTGCATCTGAAACTCGTTCGAATGGCTCAGCGACAATTTTTTCAATAACTACCGAATCTGCCGACTTCCCAACTTTTCTATAACACACATAAACATCCTTGATGCGAGCAGTGATTTCTTTTGGTACCAGATACTCGGTCCATGAATTTAAAGGATTGGAAATATTTGAACTCCAGGGATAAATGCCGTCATAACGATAAATGATTGGATCATGTCTCGGATTATCGTCAAACCCATTTAGCAAACCAGGCCCACGATAGCCACTCAGACCAATCTCTGATTTTACTTGTTCTGTACCTTTAATGGCCGCCCAGGAGCGAACCTTCTCCATCAATTTTTCTCGTTTTCCTTTTTTATTGTTTACTTCTTCATAATACGGATCGAAGGGCCAGATAAGCGTTTGGCCGTATAACTGGTAGGCAAGAATCGAAAGATCGAGATTGTAGACCAAGGGGTGGTATGGAAAGTTACCCAGATTCTGCTTCCGAACTTCTGTGGTTGCCGACTTTGGGTACCATGTTGGAGCGCAGCCAAATAAAATAAAAAAAGAGAATATTAGAAAAAAGGAATTTTGTGTTTTGAATATGGTTTTCATAAAAGTAAGTAAGTTAGAAGTTCCAGAACTTATCATAAAATGGAAAAATCCACCTTTTTAAGATACGAAAACAATTATTGAGAATAGAGGATGTTTTTCATCATTTATCGCAAAGAATCTTAAATACATTGAACTCTTCTTCAGTTCATCGTTTCGAATGTGTGCTAACGTGAGTGTATACTGCGGTCGGGCGTTTAGCACGACTGATCGTTATATGCGGTGTTAGCTACTGGTCTCATTTCCAATTTAGTGATTTCTTTACCAGTTTAATCGCCCAATCATAATGGCTAGAAGTATTTGAAATTAGATATCCTCCTAGAGAAGTTGTTCCTGTCCATTTATATTTGTTCTTTTCATAAATTTCTTCATTTGTATGGTTGCTAATTATTTTTTGAACATTAGCAAATGATATATCTAAAAATTCTTTCACAGGTTCAAGTTCCACATTTTGATATTCTTTCCATATTTTCTTGTTCAAACCAGGTAAAGTTTTCCAAGTATAGCCTTTCGAAGGCATATCTGGCTTTTCTCCATTCATTCCTATTTTATACCAATCCAACAACATTAAATGCCAATGGTGTAAATGTGCCAAAACATCTCTCACATTTCTATTCAATGTTCCTTCTGGAAATTCCCTTTCAATTTCTTCTTTAGAATACGAATTCACCAAATCTATCAACTTCTTATAGTTGTTTTGGCTTAATTCAATTAGTTCAGTTTTAGTTCTTGGTTCTTGCATTTTGTCTCTTTTTACTTGTAGCTAATGTGAGTGGAGACGCAGTGCTGACGTTTAGTCAGCATTGTCGTTCTATTGATTGTTGTACCTCGTTATTTTTTTATTCGATTATATTTTTTGAGTGTTTCAATGAGTAAATCGTGAGGTAAAGCATAAGCCTTATTTTTATTAATACCTTCCATAGTTTCAGCGGCTACCATAGCGTTGATAATTGCTTCTTCTACCGCTTGTACAGTTGCTTCAAAAACTGGCATTAGTTGGTCATTCGGCATTGATTCTACAGTTGTTGTTTCATCCCTATTAAAAGCACTTTCATTTGCAGTTGAGAAGGCTAAAAAAATATCTCCAGAACCGTTACTTCCACGTCCACCTACAATTCCAACTCCTAGAGGAATTCTTTGGGCGATTCTTTTTAATTGGTGTGGTAAAAGTGGAACATCCGTTGCTATAATTACTATAATTGAACCATCTCCTTCTTGCCTTCTTGATTTTGGTGGGGCATTAAATACATAATTTAAGGTGTCTTTTAATTCAATACCGACTGGAACACCTACGATTGATAAGTTTCTTTTTGCTCCAAAATTGGATTGAACTATTGCTCCAACAGTATAAGTTGAATCCTTGATTTTAAAAACTCTTGAAGAAGTTCCTGTTCCTCCTTTAAAACCCAAACACATCATTCCAGTTCCACCGCCCACATTTCCTTCTGCAATCTTTCCGCTCGAAGAATTTTTTATAGCTTCTAAAACATGTTCTTCTTTGACGTGGAAACCATAAATATCATTAAGAAAACCATCATATGTTTCAGCTACAACTGGATATGTATACCACCAATCTTCTCCACTATACCAATCTGTATCTACGTACCATTTCAAAACTGCATCTCGAACAACTCCAACACTGTTGGTATTTGTAATCATAATAGGAGTTTCTAAAAATCCTGATTCCGTAACCCAAGTTGTACCTGTCATTTCTCCATTTCCATTAAGGCTGTACCAATTTGCATAAACTGGACTAAATTTTTTGGATTTTCCTCTCGGAAATATTGCAGTAACTCCAGTTCTTATTGGTCCTTTACCAACTATATTTTCTCCTTTTCCAGAAATAATAGTACTATAACCTACCTCAACTCCTTTAACATCTGTAATAGCATTAAATTCACCTGTTTTACCAACAAATGGAACTCCTAAATCTCTTGCTCTTGTTTTTTGTCCGTAGGAATATGACGAAAGTAAAATAATAATTAAAATTGTAATTGTTCTTTTCATTTCAATTGGCTTTTAATGTGGTAAGATTGTGGATAAGAAGTGCTGACGTTTAGTCAGCATTGTCGTTATCCACTGTGTTGGCAGTAGTTATTTTTTTTTCTATTATGATATAGTTACTCATGAATAATTATTCAGAAAGTACAAATTGCCACGATATACCATATT
>JBLHJZ010000135.1:0-9529 GCA_047619515.1 Saprospiraceae bacterium
TCCTGCGGAAGTTGGTCCAAATGAAGTGATAAAATCAGTTACACCATTATCATAAAAAATATGCTGACCTGCTATATAACTAAAAGTAGATGTAGCTGCAGAGTTGGTATTTGCAGAAGCATCAACAGCTTCAAGGAAATAATCTACCTGTGCTCCGGCAGCTTGCTCTGGAATGACAAAGTCATAGAAGTTCCCGGATGTATTCGTACCAGATACTGAAGCTGCTGCCCCACCATCAACAGAATAAAATGCTGTAGCACTACCGATACCTGAAATATCAATCAATTCAGCAGTTAAAGTAATGTCTCCTGGAGTACTTTCATAAAGTGCTGTTGGTGTATGTATAACCAATGGAACCCCATTGTCCGTATCAAAACTGACAATTGAAACATCATCAATGTAGATCCCATCAACTTCAAAACCTCCGTCAGAAAAAAAGCGGAATCGTACCTTGACATCACTGGCTCCTGAAAATCCACCCAATGAGTAGGTATAATCTACCCATGGAGACAGGTTACCCTGTCCAAATATTGTAGCAACATTAATCCAGGTTGCTCCACCATCACCACTAGCTTCAACATAGCAATAATCGAAATTTCCGTCTTCAATATCGTAAATAGCGGAAAAATTCAATTCTGCATCCAGGGCAGCGGATAAATCGACCCCTGTGGTCATAGTTGCAGAAATGTTTAGACCAGCAGCATAATTTCCAACAGGACTATCTGTCAAAGAATTGGAAGGGGAATTAGATTGGGTAGTTGTAAGCCCCCAAGCTCCCTCTAGTGTCCATTGAGCTGTACCGGATTCAAAATCATCGGAGAACTCTGTGGTTTGTGCAAACATCGAAGTTTGAAACATACAAATAGCTAGAATAAAAAGTAATACTTTTTTCATAAAATTTTTAATTGGTGATTTAATAATAATGGTTTCACGTAAATACAAAATCATTTAAGTTGTAGAACCTTTGATTTTGAATGCTACGTGAATAAAGAATGGCGAAATTAAATATAATATTTATATTAATTTGTAGGCAAGCTTACATTATACTGATTAAAATCTTTTGAGTGCGTGATATATTGCCGGAAACTTAATTCAAGCTATTAGTTCTTGGCTTCCCTCATGTGCGTTTTAGGTCGCGATAAAGGCAAGCTAACTGCCAACGGCTAAAAGCTAAAAGCCGCAAATATGCCATGCACTCAAATCTTTTTTAAACAATTTTTCCGAATAGATCATAATCGCTGGCTTCCGTGATTTCTACGAGAGCAAAATCTCCAAGCCTTGCATAATTATCAGCGGCAGGAATTAAAACTTCATTATCTACTTCTGGAGAATCAGACTCGGTTCGGCCAACGAAAAATTCTCCTTCTTTTCTATCAAAAAGAACTTTTAAGATTTGGCCCACCTTCGCTTCGTTTTTGGCAAAAGAAATATCTTGTTGAACCTCCATGATGCTACTTGCCCGTGCTGCTTTCACTTCTGCCGGCACATCGTCCTCCAGGCTATAGGCGGTAGTATCTTCCTCATGCGAATACTGAAAAACCCCTACCCTTTCAAACTGCATTTCTTTGACAAAATCTACCATGTCCTCAAACTCCTCTTCCGTCTCTCCCGGAAAGCCAACCAGCAAAGTGGTACGAATAGCAATCCCTGGAACTTTCTCTCTTGCCTGCTTTACCAATTCCGTCGTTTCCTTTCGGGTGATCTGTCTGCGCATTCTTGCCAAGACCGCATCATTGGCATGTTGGAGCGGGATATCCAGGTAATTACAAACCTTTGGCAACTCCGCCATCACATCAAAAATCTCCATTGGAAACTTACTCGGGTAGGCATAATGCAAGCGAATCCATTCAATTCCTTCTACGTCTGAGAGTGCCCGTAATAAGGCTGGCAACGATCTTTCTTTATAAATATCAAGACCATAATAAGTCAATTCCTGTGCAATAAGCATTATCTCTTTAACACCATGCTTCGCTAAATTTTTGGCTTGCTTCACCAAGGCTTCGATGGGTTGGGAAATATGTTTTCCCCTCATTAAAGGAATGGCACAAAAGGAGCAGGTACGGTTACAACCTTCCGATATTTTAAGATAGGCATAATGCTGTGGCGTCGTAATGATTCGCTCGCCGATGAGTTCATGTTTATAGTCCGCATTCAATTTAGCCAACAAGCCCGGGAGTTCCAAAGTACCAAAATAAGCGTCAACCTCCGGAATTTCTTGCTCCAGGTCATTCTTATATCGCTCTGACAAACAACCAGTTACATACAATTTTTCTATCCCACCCTGGTTCTTAATCTCCGCATACTGAAGGATAGTATTCACAGATTCTTCTTTGGCTAAGTCTATAAAACCACAGGTATTGATGATCACAACATTAGCATCTTCCTCCTCACTTTCGTGCGTCACTTCATAATCATTACCTCTCAACTGGGTGATAATATTTTCCGAATCCACGAGGTTTTTAGAACAGCCCAAGGTGATTAGGTTGACTTTATCTTTTCTTAATGTCTTGGTTTTCAATATATTGTATGTTTTTATTTAAGTCTTATAATATATTTTCGCAAAGATACCATTTAAGAATTAGGAATTTTAAATAATTGTCCTTTCGAGCATGGCGATTGCAAGATTGACTTGAACTCCTTGAATTAAAGGTGGTTATCACTTCCTCACAAGCGAAGCGATCACCTTTTCTGAGCTAAGCTCTTCTTACGATTGCCATGTCCTTTCGAGTAAAGCAATCACAAGATTGTAATAAAGGTTTCCGTTCTTTGTTTCGTGGGATGAAGTCAGAAGCATTACCAAAATTGAGCCTTACTTTCTACTAACATAAAATATTACCTTTGACCAATCGTTTTGATATAAATATTTGAAAATGAAAAAGCTTTTATTACTCTGCTGTGTTTGTTTGATAACCTATACCTCCTATGCACAATTTGGTATCAATGCCGGACTACGCGTAAACGGAGAGACAGCCTGGCAGCATTTTACCAATAAGGACGATTTTCTAAAAACAGGATACAAGGTCGGATTGGATTATTGGTTTAGGTTGAAAAAAGTACGCGTAGAATTTACGCCAGAGCTCAACTTTAGCCAATTTAAAGCGGAGTACACTTCTCCTATTGATGATAAATATACCTTAAAAAATAACATCTACGGATTTCACCTCAACACCAATATTTATCCTTTAAGTTTCAAAGATGACTGCAACTGTCCTACTTTTAAAAAAGATGGACAGGTGATTGAAAAAGGGTTTCATATTATCCTTTCTCCGGGTGTCAATTATTTTGACATGAGCATCAATAAGGATGATTACAAAACCAAAGATGTAGTGTTCAGTGCAGGGCTTGGAGTCGGGCTGGATGTCGGACTGGCAGAGTATATAACGATTACGCCCTTGGTATTGTACCACCGTTATTTCAATGCCGACTGGGAAGACCTGGATAAAGCACTCAATTACCTAGACGAGTTACCGGCAAATGCTTCCACGACTACTTCTTTTAATCAGTTCTTTTTCGGTGTACGACTGCGTATTCGACTGGATGAGATGAATAAGTATGGGTATAGATAGGTACTCGGAATTCGGAGAGTTCGGAGTTCGGTGTTAGTTATTCGGGGCTGTCGAACGCCGAAAACCTAATGTCGAAAACCTAATATTCAATCTTCCGAAACAAATCCCAAACGACCACGCCCACGCAAACCGAAATATTCAACGAGTGCTTTGTACCAAACTGTGGCACCTCAATACAGTCATCCACCTCTGCCATTACTTCATCGCTGACGCCTTTAACTTCATTTCCAAAGATTAAAGCTATTTTTTCATTTTTCCCTATTTGAAAATCCTGGAGCAGGATACTTTGATCCGCTTGCTCGACAGCGACTACTTTTATCCCCTCCTTTTTTAATTGCCGGATCAGCTCCACTGTAGAAGCATGATAGGCCCAGTCCACGGCCTCTGTTGCACCAATCGCTGTTTTAAGAATTTCCCGGTGGGGAGGTTGAACCGTAATACCACAGAGGTGAATTTTTTCGAGCGCAAAAGCATCCGCTGTCCGGAAAGCCGAACCAACATTATGGCCGGATCGTATATTATCAAGGACTAAAACGATCGGCGTTTTGGCTTGCTTTTTAAAATCTGCAGGGCTTAGCCTTTTCAATTCTCTCAGACTTAGTTTTTTCATTTTTTTCCTGGTAAAAGTAGGGAGATTTTCCTGCGAAACAAATAGGGCATTTTTATATAGCATTATTGATTTTATAATTTCATCGTGATCATCATATAAACTCATGGTTACGCTCCCATGATGCAGACTCATTTTCAAGAATTAATTATTAGGTCGACCTTATTTCTTTTGAGTGTGTGACAAATTAGCGGAGTGCAGTGTTTTTTTTTGCCACAAAGCCGCAAAGACACAAAGTAAGCGGATACTACCCGCTAATTTGTCATGTACTCATTTCTTTTGAAAGGTAGTAGCTTATTGCAATTGTCCAAACAGTCCAACCTAAATAAATACAGGAATTATTCACCGTTAAGCCGATTCGTCCTGCCAGTCTCACTTTAAACTTATTCTGTACATAGAATTTTCTGGTATGTTTGATGAATACTGGTAGGACGAATGGTGCCTGGCCTAGTACCTGGGTAGCGTCTTCGACCGTAGACAGTCTAACATACCTCCGGTAGTTAAAAGTCTATCCTGCTATTTAGCGCTCATTGGTATTGAAGTAGCTTAAAAAAGTTACTTATAAACTAGAAAGAATATTCTAACTGAGTAAAATAATAAAACATTACCCCATTTAGAAAAATCGTTGGTTTCTGGTATTGGAAATCATAGAATGGGAAGAAAAGGGAAGCTAAGAGACAAGCTAAAGCCTAGTACTCCTCTGGGTAGTGTCCTCGACCGTGCATAGGCTAACATAGCTCCGGTAGTTAAAAAGCCTCTTGTACTATGGAATCAAAACCACCCGGCTCCGGGCGATAGGCTGCCCAGCGCTATCCATCAATAAAACATAATAAGTACCGCCTTGCAGAAAACCCAAGTCAAAGTTTAGGATGGACCTACCTTCTACTTGCTGAGTAAAAACATCTTGCCCAATAGCATCGAAAACCTGGAGACTACTCCCCTGCTCCCAATCGCTAACATCAAGACTGACCAGTCCATCCGATGGATTTGGGCTGAGTTTTAGTTCAGGTAAGTTTTTATAAATATCGGCAGTGCTTTCTACAATGTCTTCCTGTAAAAGCACATTGACCAGAAGCTCATCACATCCAGCAAAGTCAAATGCAAGTGATTTGGAAAAATAGCCTTCCTTTTCGATCACTAAGGTATAGGTCCCCGGTAAGGCACCCCACTTGATCTGGCCATTAAAATCGGTGAGGAGGGTATCATTGGTTTCCAGGATTGTCAACTCAAGGTTGGTCAAAGGCTCCTGATTAAGGCTATCCAGAATCGTCGCGTAAATCCGGCCGGCTTTGGCATTATTAAAGGTCCAGACATATAAGCCATCTTCGCGGTTGCCACCTATGATTTTTCCGGAAGGGAAAAAAGGACAAGCCGACCACAAGCCATGAAAACCACCGCTTGCACCATCCCAGGTATCATAATATCCGACTTCCACCGGTACTTCAGGATCATATAAATCCACTACCCGGATGCCTTCTGTGTTATGCGAAATAAAAGCAAAACTTCCTCGGATATAGGGATTGTGTACCAGGCTCAATGGATTAGCGGTATAGCTCGATACCTCCGTAATATTATTCAGATCTTCGATATTATAAATCCGGGCCGGTTTCCCGTCCAGCTCTGAGGAAACCATCAAATAGTGATCGTCTTCTGTCACCCAGGAGCTATGGGTGTTTCCATCAAAATGATCAATCTGACCAATCAAAAGGGGGTTCGTTTTATCGGAAATATCCAAAATGTCCATCCTGGCTTCGTAAAAAGCAGCAGCAAATAATAAGTTTCCTTTTACAAAACAATCATGAATATAATAGCCCGGTGCATACAGGCCTACCTCTACCGGATTGGAAGGATCAGAAACATCCAGGATATGTATGCCATCTGTTTCCTGCGTACCATTGACATACACATAGGGATCATCCGAATAAATATCTTTTTGCAGGATATGCCCTTTGGTAAATGTCAGGTCATAGGTCGTCAGTAGTTGCAAGCTATCCGGAAGGTATTGCAAATCGACCACCTGCATCCCGGTGCTATCCGAGCTGCCTTCTGTGGTCACGTAGGCCTTGTCTCCAATGACGGTAATCTCCCGCCAATTGGAGATAGGTCCGCTGATAAAGCCCAGCTCTGTCATCATAGCATCGTCAATAGAATAAGCAGCGGTACCTGTCCTTGCACCGAGTAAGGCATATTCATTACCCTGGCTATCGATATAAGCCCAGCTCCCGGAATACCGGGTATCTCCCCGATTGAACTGGCTGAAGAGTTCCATATTCAGGGCTGTTTGTGCGGGAAGTAAACCGGCACTAATGATGCAAAGGGAAATTATTATTCTAAAAGTCATTGATGTTAGGTGTTAGGTGTTCGAGATTCGGTTCTTTTTCGGCTTCAAGGCTAATTCCATTGATACACAGTATCAAGCCAGCGCCAATGCCCGAAAAGACAAGAGTCGCTCAGGGCAAGTTATTCGGGATTCGGGATTCAAAAATGTTGTTCCCAGATTATCGTAAAGATGTAAAATTATAACTTACCATTATTGATTAATGTTCTTTTTGTATTGCACTGGACAGCTTTAAAATAAAAAAGAGCCATCCAGTTATTGAATAGCTCTTTTAGATTTTTATATTTTACTTATCAAAGCGACAGTCGAAAATTCAACACCTAAGCCCGAACGCCTACCTTTTAATAAACGATCTAATCTGATAGTCAGTTTTCAGCGTTTGAACCGTATTCATAGCTTCCTGAAAATCAGAATATACGCCCACTAAAATAGTATAGGTTTCTGATCTGGAAATAATTTCAGAAGCATAACCCAGGGATTGTAACTTCTTATTTCTGGATTCCGCATTATTATATTCCTTGAACACACCAGCGACGACCGTATAATCACCGCTTTTAGTAGCTGAAGCGCTATAAGAAGGACTGGAATCATAGACCGCTACCGGGGCAGAATCATCCGTGACGAAACGAATATTAATCTCCTGATTCATTTTAGTGATTTTCACTTCTGTTCTGCGATTATACTGATGTTCTACTTCGGAGCAATCCGTCCCTTCCGTACAATGATTTCTTATTTGTTCCTCCCCATATCCGACAGGAAGCAGGCGATGAGCATCCACGTCACGGGAGATAAGATAACTCACGACACTTTCTGCACGTTTTTGAGCTAACCTTTTATTGTATCGGGTACCGCCTCTGGAATCGGTGTGAGAAGACAATTCTATTTCAATATCAGAATAAGTATTTAAGAAAGCAGCCAAAGCATCCAGGTCGATTTTAGCATCCGGACGAATCGAAGCATCATTAAAATTATAATAGATATTAGGTAACTGAAATACAGTTCCTTCCTTGATCGTAGAAGGGAACGTTTCGTTTACGGTCTCTATACCGGTACCGTCATCTGTATTATCTATTCCATCGGTTCCAGAAAAATCTTCATTTTTATCCTCACTACCTGATTTGCCATTTGCATCGCCGGTACTATTGGGATTGGAGCTATCAGCAGTATTATCAGCATTTTCATCTGGCTGGTCAAGGCTGATAAAAATTTCTCCTTCTTCGTTTGAAGTATTGACAATAATCTGCTGGGATTCGTATCCCGGTTTTTCGATGATAATCACATAATTGCCTTCCTGTAAGGTAAGCGGAAATTTTCCATAAGAATCTGTCAGACCACTTGGTCCATTTCCATCCAAAGGCATTTTTAATACTAAATCTTCGCCATTCTTTCCCTCTCTGGAAATAGCATTGATGGCATTCGAAAAAGTCAGGTTGTCAATATCTGTATAGCTGATTTTTGCACTGTCCAGCATCTCACCGGTTTGAAGATCAGAAATCAGGAAAGTCAGGATTTTGGATTCTTTCACTTCCGTACCCAGGGTTTTGTTCAGTCCTTCAAAAATATAAACACTATATATATCGTCAGCTCCCCTACCGCCAGGTCTGTCAGAAGACAAGTAACCATTCTTTTTATCCCGGTCGAGGATGAGACCGAAATCATCATTTTCAGAATTGAAAGGAGTACCCAGATTTACAGGACTTACCCAGGTGCCCATGTTGTTAAAAGCAGAGAAAATATCCAAGCCACCAAAACCGGCATGCCCCGAAGAGGCAAAATACAAGGTACCATCCGCATGGATAAATGGAAAAACTTCGTCACTATCTGTATTGATGGAAGCACCGAGATTTTCGGGTTCTGACCAAACGCCTGCTTTGAGGAAGGCTACATAAATATCCATTCCACCGAAACCACCAGGGCGGTCAGAAGAAAAATAAAGGGCATCTCCCTCTACTGAAATGGATGGATGTACCGTATTGCTTTGATCATCATTAAAAGGCAATTCTTTGATATTTTCCCACTGCTCTCCTACTTTTTCAACTTCATATATTTTTAACTTTACAAACCCATCTTTGGCTTTTTTCTTTTTACCGTTTTTAACGTTATTTCTGGTAAAAAACATCCTGTCGGCTGTCCGGTCAAAGGTCAAAGGTCCTTCGTGTACCGTAGACAGCAGTTCCATCGCAAACGGAACCGGCGCTTTCAACAAGCCATTATCTTCCCGTTTTGCCAGGTAAATGGACATAATATTTTCACCAATTCTTTTATCTTTTACTTTATATCTTTTAGCGGCCGGCTTGGTCGAAATAAAAACGATTCCATCTTCGAGGAATGCCGGGCTGTATTCCAGCCCTTCCGAATTGATAGTAGCTTCATTAGTCATAAAAACCTTTTTCTCTGCTGACGAAGGCTGGGCTAACGCAATATTGGAGAAAAGGAGACTGAAAATCGGAACAAGCAATATAAATATTTTCATATTATCCACATTTAAGGTAATTATCTTAAACTTACTATAATGGTAAAGTCTTGGAATAATTTTGTTCAAAAGGACTCTTTAACGGTTTTTTAATAATATTCCAGCAATTGGCTTACATTATTCTTTAAGCTTTTTTAGTCTTACTCAAAAAATAACTTTTAGTGAAGCACTTAGAAGAAAAATCTAGGATTTGCCATATCACTTCTTTCTTTGATAAAGTCATATTTCAACAATATTTCAAAACTACCGGATGAGGTCTGTTTTATCTCTGAAAGACTTATATCATAAGCGATGCCTATTCCAACACTATTTACTTGATAAAGCGCCAATAAATCCACGGAATCTCCGCCTCCATCTCCACCTAAGCGGTACGATAAGCCAGCAGTAAAGGTTTCGTTGAATAACAGGCTGGCGTTGACATCTAAATCAAAAGGTGCATTTTGGACATACTTGGCTAGTATAGAAGGCTTGAACTTTATTCCCTTGGTCAATGGAACCATCGTACCTGCCATAAGATAAAAATGAGAGTAAGTCCTGGCTATTTC
>JBLHJZ010000136.1:0-9461 GCA_047619515.1 Saprospiraceae bacterium
CTATCATGAAAAACACCAACGATTTTATAATCTACTCCTTTGATGGTCAACGATTCGCCGATAGGATCCTGGTCTTTTCCAAAAACGTCCGCCACAATGACTTCTCCGATCACACATATTTTCCGAAATTCTTTTAAATCCTTATCATTGATAAATCTGCCTTCCGTCATCTCGGTATTCTCCAGTATCTGATGATCCGGATGCACACATCGGATATTATAGGATAATATTTTCTTTTTATATTTTACGGTAAATTCTCCACGTAGATAAAACCTTGCGGTGATGTGATCAATTTCTTCAATCTGAGATTTGATACGATCATAATCTTGATTTGTCATTTGAATATTTCTTCCGGCGGGTAAGCCTTTATAAGGCATTGTCGTTCTTCCCGGCCATATCCAAAGACTATTAACTGCATCATCGCTAAAATTATGTTTTACACTATTCTGAAGTCCATTTCCCAGACCAATCAATAATACGAGCATAAAAATCCCCCACCACACGCTAAGAGCAGTCAGGAAAGTACGGAGCTTATGCCGCCTGATACTACTAAATATTTCTGTCCATTTGTCGTAATCGATCATTTTAAATAATGACTAATGAATAAATTGCCCGGTGTTCGGCGCCGAAAACCGAAAACCCAACACCGAAAACCGAGTTTACGCTTTCCTAACTTCTTGTTCCTCCACCAATCCGTCTTTAAACCTGATAATTCTTTGGCTCATATTAGCGATATCTTGTTCGTGGGTGACTACCACTATAGTAATCCCTTCTTCATTGACTTCTTTAAAGAGTTTCATGACATCATAAGAGGTTTGAGTATCCAATGCTCCGGTAGGTTCATCGGCCAAAATAACTTTGGGCTTAGTGACCAGCGCCCTTGCAATGGCAACTCTTTGTTGCTGTCCTCCTGACAACTGCGTTGGCAAATGATCAGCCCAATCTCTGATCCCTACTCTGTCGAGATAATCCTTTGCGATGACCTCCCTTTCTTTTCGATTTACTTTTTGGTAATATAGTGGAAGGGCTACATTTTCCCAGGCAGACTTAAAATTGAGTAAATTAAAAGATTGGAAAACAAAACCAAGCAGTTGATTTCTAAACAAAGCAGCTTGTTTTTGGGAAAGGTTTTTATCTATATAGGTGCCATTGAGGTGATAGGAACCCTCATCATAATCATCTAGGATTCCAAGGATATTGAGCAGTGTAGACTTACCACTACCGGATGATCCCATAATGGATACAAATTCCCCTTTGCCGATGTTCAGATCAATACCTTTCAATACCTCCAATCTGGTAGATCCCGTTTGATAGGCTTTTCGAATGTTTTTAATGGTTATCATAGTTAATTATTACTCGAAAAATAACTTTTTTTATGAAATTTCGTATAGCACTAAAATCCCCTTAGTGTTCCTTTTAGTGCTACCTCAAAATCGCCGCCAACGGGTCGGCTGGAAATAGTTATTTTTTAAGCCGTGTTAAATTATTTCCAGGATCAGAGATCAGAGAATTTATTATATAGACAGTAAGGATTTGTTAAGGTTGTCACAAGAAATGAAATTACAGAGGATTAGTTTAAATCAATGGATAAAGCATCAATAATCATGGATAAAGAGTTGTATTTTATTGCTTTTTAGTAATTTTATGCATAGTTCAATATCATAGACATCAAATAATTAAATCCAAAAAGCAGCATTTCAGGAATGGCTGCGTTTTTGATTTATACGTTATAAATATTATACTGCATGTACAAGAAATTTTTAATGGCTTGCTTATTATTAATGAGTTTGTTTGCTTGTAAAAAAGACAATCAAACCAATGTTATCGTCAACATCGCTGACGATTTCTATGTTGATATGTTTGAAGATATTAGCAATGGCGATCAAAGGTTTCAACTCAACATTTCTACCATTTCCACTCAATCCTGCCTTAATTATCTAATTGATTATGATGTTACAATCGATAAAGAATCCCACGCTATTGAATTAATAATCAACGACTTAATTGAGCCAGCAACTTGCGAGGTGGGGGTATCAATAACTGAAATCACCATTCCTCTTGGTTTTTTGCCTAATGGTTATTATTCCTTTAATTTAAATTTAAAAAACGCTGTTTTTAATAAAGGCCGTTTAGGGGTATTTCAAGACCAGTACTTATTGGATATGAACTCGGATGACGGGATTGATATAGTGAATGCTATTTTGTATAGAATCCCTAAAAATACCTTGTGGGGTTATGTCGCTTATGAAAATAATTCATCTGCTACAGCCGGGGAAAATTTTGTTTCGAGCCTTGAAAACCTTCCTACTGTTAATAATATTGAAAACAACAATTTGTACCCATTCGGATATTACGGATATTTCAAATTAAAAGAAGACAGCAAAATTGATTTGTCAGAAGAGATCAATGCTAATCACCATATACCATTCTTTTTCCAAAATGACAGCGATGATGTCTCCACGATCAGAACTTTGGTAGAAGATGCCTGTGGTAATAGTAATTTGGCTATTCATATATTCACAGAATCCGGTTTAGAAATTAAGTGCGAGTAAGAATCCTCATTCTTCATTCTTCATTCCTAAATCTCCAGCCCTCTGTTTCATTCCTTTTTTCTTACTTTCTGAAAGATCAAAAATATAACCTTCAGCCAGGAACGTATGATATTTGGCTTGGTCAAATTTATATAATCGTGCGGGGCGATGAGCTACTCCTTCCTGGACTTCATCAACATCGACCAATAAGTTCATGGAAAGAATCTTCTTTCTAAAATTTCGCTTGTCCAAATCCGTTTCCAGTATTGTTTCGTATAAATGTTGCAGCTCTGTCAGGGTAAATTTTGGTGGTAAAAGCTCAAAACCTACTGGACGACTGCGGACTCTTTTTTTGAGTAATTGAAAACATTCATTTAATATTTCGGCATGATCAAAAGCCAGATCTTTTAGTTTAGAAATGCTGTGCCATTTTGCTTTACGGGCAAAAGAAGAAGCATTTACATCATAATCCGAAATTTTGATAAGCGAATAGTAAGCTACGGTAATTACCCTTCCCTTGGGATGGCGATCTACGGCGCCAAAAGTCTGAACCTGTTCCAGGTATACATTTTTAAGACCTGTGAGCTCTCCTAAAACCCGTTGGGCCGCAGAAAGCAAATCCTCATCCGGACGGACAAAGTAACCAGGTAGTGCCCAATCTCCACGATAAGGTTCTTCCCCGCGTTTTATCAATAATACCTTTAAATCTGCTTCATCAAATCCAAATATTACATTATCAACGGTGAAAGCTGATTTGAAAAAATTGCTTAGGTCAGTCATTATCTGTTTTTTGTGCTTAGGGCAGCGAAATTAACAATTTATTTATAGCTATGCAATTTCAGCCTGTTTTATGTTTATTTGGTTTCCATTTATTAAGTATTTGGCTATTAATTTAGGACTTGTTACTCACTTTACATAATTTCGCATTTCAAAATAAATTTTCACTTGTAGCTATTAACTAAAAGATCTATAATGAGAACTATAATTATTTTTTTTGTGCTGACTATAAGCACTTTTTTGGGGGCTCAGGGATTGGTCATCAATGAATTTGTTGCTTCCAATGATTCCACTTCTATGATTGCTGATGAATTTGGAGATTATGATGATTGGGTAGAATTGTATAATAATTCCAATCAGACGATCGATATGAATGGCTATTACTTTTCTGATGATTTTACGGCACCAGACCAGTGGCGATTTCCTGCGGGTATTACTATCCCTCCAGACGGGTACCTGATCGTTTGGACAGATAGTGATAACGGGCAGGGAGACTTGCATACAAATTTTAAACTAGCTAAAACCGGAGAACAGTTGATTCTTTCTGATAGTTTTTTAGTCGTTGTGGATTCCCTTACTTATGGAGGCCAGGAGACCAATGTCTCTTTTGCCAGAATTCCAAACGGAACAGGAGATTTCACACAGCGTGCACCGACTTTTAACGCTAATAATAATGCTACCGGAGTCTCTTTTCATGCCGTTAATGTTCGAACTGACTTTGAAATATCTCCTAATCCGGCGACTACCAACATTCAGGTTGATTTTACAAAAACAAGGGGCAGTTTTATTAATGGAGAGGTTACTGTTCAAATCATAGATTTATCAGGGAAACTTCTTTTTATAAAGAAAATAGATGCTATCACTATGAATAGTATCATCAATCTGGATATCAATGTTCTGGGTTCGGGAATGCATCTGCTCAAGGTTCAAACAGGTCAGGATGTCTTTATAAAAAAATTCATGGTGAAAAAACATGATTAATCTCATAAGCGATACGGTTACCAAACCAACTCCTGCCATGTTACAGGCGATGATGACGGCTGAAGTAGGAGATGATGTTTTCCAACAAGATCCAACCATTAATGCACTGGAAGCTAAAGCGGCGGCTATGTTCGGAATGGAGGATGCGCTGTTTTGCCCAAGCGGTACGATGACCAACCAAATCGCGATCAATATTCATACACAACCACTTGACGAATTGATCTGTGACGAGAATTCTCATGTGTATCAATACGAACTCGGAGGATATAGCTTTCACTCCGGTGTATCCATTTGTTTATTGAAAGGAATAAATGGAAAAATAAAGGCGGAGCAAATAGCCGGCGCTATCAAACCGGCTTATGATTGGATGCCTGTCAGTAAGCTGGTCGTCCTGGAAAATACCTGTAACAAAGGTGGTGGAAGCTTTTACACCCTTGGTGAAATTCGGCCAATCAAGGTAGTTTGTGATCAAAACAATTTAAAACTTCACCTTGATGGTGCCCGCTTATTTAATGCATTGGTGGAAACCGGAGAATCTCCAAATGAGGTCGGTGAGCTTTTTGACAGCATTTCTATCTGCCTTTCCAAAGGTTTGGGTGCTCCGGTAGGCTCCTTGCTTATCGGTAAGAAAGTTTTTATAAAAAGAGCTCGTAAGATCAGGAAAGTGATGGGCGGAGGAATGCGCCAGGCTGGTTTTTTGGCAGCAGCAGGAATTTATGCCCTGGATTATCATATCGATCGCTTGAAAAAAGATAATGATAATGCTAAAAAACTCGGTGCGGTATTATCCGGACTTTCCTATGTGGAAAATGTTCGGCCGGTCCAAACCAATATTGTGATTTTTGATGTCAAGGCACCATACACCAGCTCCTCTTTTTTAGCACTTCTCGAAACTAAAGGTATCCAGGCTGCTCCTTTCGGACCAATGACCGTCCGTTTTTGTACGCACCTGGATGTGAGTGATGATATGATTGCGCAAGTTTTGGAGGTTTTGGAAGGTATTAAGTAAAATAAAAAAGCAGTCTGAAAATCAGACTGCTTTTTTATTTTGGCTAATTGACTTTATGCCAAAAGATTTTGTATGTCTGAGCGGCACGAACACCTAATACCGAAAACCGAATAAAGTCTAATGACAAGCATAACTTAATTCGTGCTTCTTTTATTTAGTTCATCTCGAATTTTAGCTGCTCTTTCATAGTCTTCTTCCGCCAATACCTCAGACAGTAATAGCGTCAAATCTTCATCTGAATAAGTAGAAAGTGTTGCTTCTTTTCCTGTCTTTTTCTTTTTGCGTTTTGATATTTCTTTTGGCTCGGGAACTCCGGTTTCTGCACTTTCTTCCTCATCCGGATCCTCGAGTATTACACCTGCGGCATCAAGAATAAACTCATAGGTATAAATTGGACAATCGAACCGAACAGCTAAGGCCAAAGCATCAGAAGTTCTGCTGTCTATTTCTACCGCTTTTCCCTCTTTCATGCAAACTAGTCGCGCGTAAAAAATACCATCCAATAGGTTGTTAATTACTACTTCTTTTAATTCGACCTCAAAAGTCTCTAAGGCATTCTTAAATAAATCATGGGTCAAAGGACGGTTAGGGTTCATCTTTTCCATAGCAACAGCAATTGCCTGAGCTTCGAAGCCCCCTATAACAATAGGTAGTCTACGAGAGCCATGTTGCTCGCCTAGTACAACAGCGTAATTATGCGATTGAGTTACACTATGAGAAAGCGCAACTATGTCAAGTTCAATTTTTTTCATTTCTCAATGATTAAAAAAAGGGGCACAATGAATTCTAAATCACAACTTTTTACCAAGTCTCCACCAAACTAATTAAAAAAGCTCAAGTATAGAAATATACGAAATCCATGCCACTCATTTGATTTCCAATAAATTAGAGATAATGTTTTTTCACTAAATGAATAGCCTGCCTTTTAGGCTACTATTGTACAATTTACAATATAAATAATGAAAGCTCAAATCAATGCCCTCTATTCGGGGCACAAATGTAATAATTTAATAGGGAATAATAAAGAAAGAAATACAGGGCTTTTATTTTTTAATTCTCTCAAATTACATTATCCAATACCCTAAACATAACGTGAAGCGAGGCTTTTAGTTGCTAAAAAAAGGAAAACTTAATCTCAGGATTCTCATTGGACACCAAAAGGTTCATCCAGATGTACAGGTCATTGGTATTATGTTTTTTTGAGTCGGCAGTACTTCGGCTTTGCTCCGTACAAGCCTGCTCCTGGTTTCAAAGCTGTGGATTTCGATAATTTCTCAAAGTAAATTCCAGCTTTTATTGAGAAAAACTTCGAAAGGTAAAAAGGCACGCCGCTATACATTTTTCCTAAGTCCGCCTCCCAGCTCCTAAAGGAGGAGCTCCTTACCCACAAATCTCTAGCTGTGTGGCAAAAAGGCAAAGATAAAATCAGCCTGAGAACGGTCAACTACTGACTGCCAATTTTTTTAACTCGCTTTATACTTTTTCAAAGACTCCGTCAAACGCGGTATTACTTCAAAAAGATCTGCGCATACCCCATAATCTGCGGCTTTAAAGAAAGGTGCCTCCGGGTCTTTATTGATTACGACGATTACTTTTGAACTATTCACCCCCGCAAGATGCTGGATAGCACCACTGATACCGATAGCAATATAAAGATTTGGCCGGATAGCCACGCCGGTCTGTCCTACATGTTCGTGGTGAGGTCTCCAATCCGAATCCGCAACGGGTCTGGAACAAGCCGTAGTCGCACCAAGGACACTGGCTAAGTCATCAATGATTCCCCAGTTTTCAGGACCTTTCATTCCACGACCTGCGGATACTACTAATTCTGCTTCGGGAAGCGGAACGATACCTTCAATGGTTTTTACTTCTTTGACGGTAATCCTTGAAGCGGGAATATTGACCTCAAGGGTTTCCACTGGAGCAGTACTGCCTGTATTTTCCGGCTGTAGAGAATTTCCCATGAGCGAAAGCACTTTTACCTCCGTATCTATCTGGTAAGTTGCAATCGCCTTTCCGGAGAAAACATTTTTTTGAACAGCAAAACCACCCGATACATCGGGAAGGCTGTTTACCCCAGCCACAGAGCCAGCGTTCAATCTTACTGCCAGTCTGCCGAGCAAGGATTTGCCATTGGAGCTATGACCTAAAACAAGCACCTTTGCTCCCAGTTTTTCAACAGCCTGAGCAATGACATTCGCCTGTACCTGGCTATCAAACTGGTTTAAACTGTCATGATCAACATGATATACTTTGGCTGCGCCGTAGTTTCCAAGATCAGCAGCAGCGTTTACATTTCCAAATACCAGGGCATTACAGGTAGTACCCATTGCGGAAGCAACCTTGCTACCATAAGTCACTACTTCGAAAGCGGATTTCTTAAAATGACCTTTTTGGTTTTCAACAAAGACAAGAACCATATTATATTGATTTGACTATTTTTAAAAAGAATAAAACAACTGTTTAAAGCTATAAATTGGGCAATTCTAACAAAAGCCAGGAACTATAGCGTACCATTCCTTTTCTCGACTCACTTCGTTCGCTCGAAAGGACACATTCTTAATTCTCTAAATCACCTTAGCTTCCTCATGAAGCAGCCGAACCAATTCATCCATATTCTCAGGATCAATCATTTTAACGGAAGACTTAGCTGCTGGCAAGGTATAATTTTTCACAGTAGAAAGATCTTCACAGGCAACTGCGGGGATGACATTTAGCGGCTTACGCTTAGCCATCATAATACCGCGCATATTCGGAATTCGCTGTTGTGCCATACCTTTTGCCGCACTTACTACAAATGGGGTGTCTATATCCAGCACTTCTGTTCCGCCTTCAATATCTCTGGAAATAGTAGCGGTATTGCCATTCATTTCAAGATGAGTACCAAAAGAAATATAAGGCAGGTCTAACAGCTCCGCTAACATCGCCCCGACCTCTGCGCCATTATAATCAATGGTTTCTTTTCCCAGGAAAATTGCATCGAAGCCCTGATCCTGCGCATAAGCCGCAATTTGCTTTGCAACGAAAAAAGCACTCTTGGGATCTGCATCAACCCGAACGGCTTCATCCGCTCCGATTGCCAATCCTTTTCTGATCACAGTATCATTGGCAGCAGGCCCCACATTAATAATCGTCACGGTGCCTCCGATTGTTTCCTGCAACTCAAGCGCACGTACCAGAGCATACCATTCGTCATAGGGATTCATGATGTATTGAACACCATTCGAATCAAACTCGGTATTGTCAGCAGTGAAAGCTATTTTGGAAGTGGTGTCTGGCGTTTTACTAATACAAACTAGTAGTTTCATTTACAGCACATATTTTAGACTATGATAAATTATCCTAATTTAAGACTCCATAAAAACAAACAGTAATTAACCTGAAAAGTTTGTTAATTTTGTAGTCCTTTAAGGCAGTGCAAATATATAAAAAAAAGAAACTAAAAATCATGCGGCTAGCGAATTTTCGCTGATTTTTAAAAATTGCACATAAGTAATTGATTTACAGCATTTTAAAAGAAAAAGATCTTTCTAAGTACTGTTCAAAAAATAAAACCCTTCCCTATATTCATCCGGGACATGCTTTTGGATTCCGAAAATCTAACCGATTATTCAACCGCTATCGCTATTTCAGAATCATTTATATTTTCGGAATGTCGGATATATTTTTTAAACGGTAATTAAAATTCTTTTATTAAAAATTAAAGTACCTTGACTGAACGACTACAACGATTACTAAACTTTCTGGAAGCCTCTCCTGGCGATTCCTTCCTACTTTTTGCGGTCGCCAAAGAATATGAAAAAGAGAAGGATATTAAAATGGCCCTTCAATATTATATTCAATTAAAAACATCAGATCCTGATTACGTGGGGCTTTATTACCACCTCGGAAAATTGTACGAACAAAAGGAGGATTTTGATACGGCAGTCGCTACTTACCAGACGGGGATGGAGGTCGCAAAAAAGCAGGGCGATAAACATGCTTTGAGTGAATTGGCGGGCGCGAAATTGAATTTGGTGGATGAGTAAAAAGACAAAAGCGTGCCAAGAAGGCGAAGCTGAGCATAGTCCTTCTTGGTTAGGGGCAAAAATAAGCAGTAAATTTTAGCCCCAGCCATTCTTTTCTCTCTTCAATTAGGATAATTCCTTTAATTCACCCAATTT
>JBLHJZ010000137.1:0-9433 GCA_047619515.1 Saprospiraceae bacterium
ATCTATCGACAGATGAGTTGTTTGGTAATTACCGGAATTTCAGAAGCTGGTCCATTGACTTTGTTTGAGGCCTTGTCGACGGGTATCCCAGTGGTTTCAACGAAAGTTGGTTGGGCTGCTTTCTTTGCCAAACAGTCTCCTGAGATAGTTAGGCTGGTTGATCGACCGGAAGATATAGCTAAAGAATTACAGAATATTTATGCTCAGAAAGATCAATTATTTGAACAACGAATCACTATAAGTAAACTCGTAAAACATTGGACACTGGATAGTTGGGTCAATGAGGTTGTCGAACTGGCTCGTGCTTTGGTAAGCCCGGGTATTTTTAAACTAGATAAAATCCGCTAAGTATTACTATGAATTTAAGGAATAATAATTTTCCACTTGAAAAATTTAATAAAACTGGCGTGTCCTTTCCTATCAGTGTACTTGATTTGAAAGAGTTGATACAATTCCAAAATTCATTCGAAGATTTTGAATCTATTTTTGATGGAAGGCCAACTGCTCAACAAATGAAACAGTTGCACTTATTTTTTCCATGGGCTTATCAACTCGTAACACATCCTGGTATTCTCAATATTATTGAACAAATCCTTGGGCCGGATATCATTGTACATAGTTCCTCGATCTTTTGCAAATATCCGAATGACCCTTCCTTCGTATCCTGGCATCAGGATGGATTTTATTTGGATTTAAATAAATCAAAACTGGTTTCAGCCTGGGTTGCATTAAGCAATAGTACTTCTGAAAATGGCTGCCTCAGAGTGATGCCTGGTACTCACCTTAAAAAGTATAAGCATAAAGAGGAATATCAGAAAAATAATATGCTGACCACCGGATTGACGATCGGCGAAAGCATGGACGAATCAGTGGCCGTTGAGATAGAATTACAAGCCGGTGAATTATCCTTGCATCATGTAAATATTATTCACGGGTCTAATCCTAACTCAACGGAAAATAAACGTATTGGTTTTGCGATAAGATACATTACACCGGATGTTTGCCAAAAGCTGACACATTATGATGTGGTGTTGGTAAGAGGAGAGGATCAGTTTCATCATTATAACTTAATGAAAAGTATTCCCGAAGGTACGCTAAAGGAATGCCAGAAAAGACAGGCCACCTTTCATGAAAATTACCTAAAAGAACGGGAAAAACAAATTACCAAAGTATTATAAAATGCAGGACAAAACACTATTTCTAATGTACATGAAAGGACTGGTAGTACCGAGAGGTAATGTTACCAGTGGCGATCAGGAGTGGATTACTTTCGAGCAAATGATTTGTAAAGCTCTGGACGCTGGAGGCTTTCAATATAATAGAGAGGTAGTTTATTTTGGTGATCATTTGGAAAAAATGAGTGGGGTGGATTTTGTAATTTATGCGCATAAAACCAGGCGTGATCTTTTTGCAAATTTATACCATAAGCAAATGCACATGCGGTATTTGTTTACCCTCGATCATTTGGGCTGGGGAGCAGATCATTCTAAAAAAATAACTGGGACTGACTTTGAAGGAATTGAAAAACAAAAAGCCATAAATTTTTGTACGGGACTGCGCAATAAATTCTTAAATCAAGGAGACTCTAAGTTTGCACAGCCTCAAATAAATTTGGCAAAAGACTTTCCGACCTCGTTTGTTTTTTTTCCTCTTCAACGTCCAGGTGACGATACCATTATGTTTCACGCTCCAAAAGAAGTGGACGAAACAGTGGTCATGTTGTCGAAATGGGCTTCCTCTAGAAAACAAAATGTAGTATTTAAATTCCATCCTGGAAATAAAAACGATCCGGATTTAGTAAGATGCGTTAATGATTGTGTAAAAAATTATAGTAATGTGTTTCTTTATGAAGGGAATATACACGATTTTATTGATCGTTCTGAAGGGGTAATTGTAATCAATTCAGGCGTTGGTTTTGAAAGCTTGATTCATGGAAAACCGGTGGTGACATTAGGCGCCTGTGATTATCAGCAAGTTACTTTTAAGGCAACCAAAGAGAGATTAGATGAAGCGAGGGATTATATTTATAATTATTCCAGGGAGCAAAGTATAATGACTTGGAAGTTTATCTATTATTATTTTTTTCATCACGCTTACTGCATTGAAGAAGAATATAAAGAAGCTGCCTATGTAAGACTTTATGAATATCTTAGTAAAGCAATTAAAAGAAATACTATTTCAGTATAATGTAAAATCAATAAAGCTGAATTATAATACTGTTTCTAGTGCTTTGTCAATGTTTAAATGTCGAGTAGGATTTGAGTGTATTTTGAGTCTGAACGAAGCAAAAAACGCAGTCATAGTCCGTAGTTACGACGAGTATTTTTAACGAAGTGCAGGCTCAAAATACGCCAAAGACAACCGACAATTTGATTTTGACAGAGCACTAGGACAAATAATTAACTATGCTTTCTATACCTACAGCGTTTGATTTTTTTGTAAAAAATTCTAAGATTGACTATCTTTGGGAGGACACTTCCTGCGAGATAGTCTTTTTTTATAAAGTGATGAAGCAGGTATTGGAAGATCCGGTTGCCAGTAAGTATCAATTTTATGTTGTGAATGAAGAACCGCTTCCGGAAGTTAATAAAAACGTGATTGTGATTCAGGTAGGATTAGAGGATCATAGAATCCCAGCGTATACTGAAAAAGTCGCTATGGTATTCGATACCTTTCCTCCAGAGGGAAATATCCCTTCGAATTTGAAAGCAATTCCGCTGGGATATAATGGCGACCTGCCAGAGTTTGAAATAGTTCCTTTTAAAAGTAGAGAAATTGACGCTTTTTTTAGTGGTCAGAATTCACATGATCGTTGGAAGATCGGTGCAGCTATTGACCGGTTAAAAACGAATTCTCCCTTTTCTGATAAAAAGTTTGAAATTCATTATTCGGAGAAATTCAGGACAGGCTATCCTCCTGACCAATATGCAAGAAGTCTAATGAATACTAAAATAGCTTTTGTCCCTAAGGGTAGTTATTCTCCAATAACCTTTCGGTTTTTTGAAGCCGCAAGAGCTGGGAATATAATTATATCTTGTGAATTACCGGATACCTGGTATTTTAAAAATTTTCCCGGAATCCAGATCAATAATTGGGACGATTTGGATAAAGTATTAATTCCATTATTAAATGACCCTGAAAGAATGGAAGAAATTCATAAGCAGACACTCATTTATTATGATAAGTATTGTTCAGAAAAAGCGGTTGCAAATTATATGATCCGGGAGATTGGTAAGATATCACTAAGCCCATAAGCCCATTTAAAAACTAAGATGCTCTATATAAAAAAAATGAGATGAATAAAATTCAAGATAAAATACCTGAAGATAAATCTGTTAAGGAGAAAAAAAAAGAATACAGCCTGGTGCCCTCTAATATTGAGGAGCTTTGGATGCATGGCGTAAAATCTGAGAAAGTGTATCGGGTAAAAACCGCTCGTGTGTTCTGCGCAGATTATGATTTAATCCGTGATCATTTTCCTGATCTTAATGATGAAAATTTCGAAAAAGCTTATCCGGGAATTATGAGTCTGCCTGCCGATATTAAAGAAAAAACTATCCGCCAAAAAATAGATGACTGGTTATTATATAATACCGCATTTATATCCGAGAAGCAAGCTGCACAAACTTTCGTTAATAAACCAATTGAAGTTTCAGAAGAATCAACTACCGCATGGCGCCCGCCAAAATATGGCCGTGCTTTAGTGTACTCAATGGCTCAGATCAGAAAAGATATTCCATGTACGCATAATTTTGGACTGAAAAAAGAAAAGTTATTAGATGTTAAAGGTTGTGGTGTCGGTCCTGATCGGAGGCCTTCTTTTGAAACGCATGCTGATGGCCTGCTTAAACTAAGCGATTCACTTTTAGAGTATTCTAGCCAGGCCTTGGTTGATGGGGTTTTTCGACATAGCAAAAGTAATTTCAAAACTATACCGCTTTATGCTATTATTGATCTTGGCTTTGATAAGTTAGGAAAACATGGAGCACGAACAAGAGCTTCTTTGATGATCCGGCAACCTCATCGAAGACCACTAAATCCCGGGGGCTTGCCTACTTATGGTTCGATCGAACAAGATATTCAATTGGAAGTCGAGCTTTTGCTCAGAAAATACGGTATAACATCTGTCAATTCTGTCACTACCGTATCAGTCTATAATGAGCGAGATCAATTAAAAATAGCTTATGGTGGTTTTCCGATTAATATAACTAAAGATCAAACAAAGAATATTCGGGAAGTCAGCCGATATAAAAAGGGAGATGGGAAAAAAGATTTTGATGGGGTCAATGTCCAACTTACCCGGGAATTGGTTAAAAGTCCGTCAAGAGCGACATTGGTAGATTTTGGAACGTACAGGGTAAAACGCAAATTCGATAATCCTATATTAAGTTTAGTTAGAGATAAATTAATGCGCTGGGGTGGATCTGTTTTTCCGAATTTTCCGAATTTTCCACAACCCGATCCTAACTTCTGTGTTCCCGCTGAAATATGGGGAGATGAAGGAGAAATCTGGGGTTATAAAACAAGACTGGCAGAAACTAAACAAGATTTTTTTTGTGAAGGAATTGCCGAAATGTATCGCTCAGGGGAATTAACCAGTGAACAGGTTATGGGGAAATTAGAGGCTTATATTCAAACAGCTACTTCCAGGTGGGAAAAGTGAAAAATAAAAAACAATCAATGATCAGAATCGACCATTGATTGTAAATATAGGTTTTTATGCTAGCTAGGCAGCGGGTGCCGTTTCAGCCATTCCCTTGACATACTCTTCTGCTCCAGCCAATACTTCAGCACCAGCAGCACTCAACAGGCCAGAAGCTTCTTCACCTCCTGTAGTATCCAAAGATTCGGCTATTAGAGCTTCAGCACCAGAGGTCATTTCTGCAACACCAGCCTCTGCAACATCATTTGTGGCTAATTTTGTCAAATCTCCACAAGTCTCAAGGATTAACTCCGAACTCTCCGTTAAATCCTCCGCACTTCCAACATATAATTCAGCAAGATCATTAGACCCTCCGATTACAAATTCTTCTCCACTTTCACCAGCTTCTGCTCCGCCTCCGCTCGCTGGTAAAATATAGCGGAAAGATCCGGAACTGAGTTGTACTTGTTCTGCTCCAAAGAGTAATGTTTCTTCGGCTGAGGATAAATTGCCACCAGAATACTCCGCAGCACTGGAATTTATTTCCGCACCTCCTGTATTAAATTCTTCTACGGAATCTTCATTGATATTGACATAAACCTCGGCTCCTTGGAATACCATTTCAGCGGCTGGCACCAAATCTCCTTTTGCGTCTATCGCTTTAAACAACTCAGTCAATCCATCATTGATGATTTTTACACCTTTTTCTTGCTGTGGAAAATTTTGGGCAGTCGTTAAAAAATTACTGGCATTTTTCAGGCGTTCGACATCGGCTTGGAAATCAGGATAACATGCAATTGATTCTGCAGATAAGGCTGAAAGCGCCTCAGCGGAATCTAACATCTCTTCAGCTCCCTCCATAAAAACACCTACATCGCCATAGTAACTTCCTTTGCCATTGGCACCACCGGCAATCAGGTAATCTGAAACAATCCAGTCGGATGCCATCCTTAGACGATTGGAACCGGAATTAAACAGTTCTGAAGATCCGTCACAGTCTAATGGGGCTGTTGGAGTTTCCGCTGTAGCAAAAGCTTCAGCGCCCGTTGCCAGCGTTTCAGCACTGGGAACTAAGGATTCTGCGCCATGTTCTGCCGAAGCCATCATTTCAGAACTACCTGCAAGGAGGTGTTCCGCTGATTCCGCATGTTCCGCACTCATAGGAGTTGCTTCAGCATGAAGCATCTCAGCTCCGGATGCCACCATCTCTGCACTATTGACAATTTTACTTTGTTCTGCTGCAGGAAACTCAGCAGTTCCCTCCGGAAATTTTTTAGCAGCAGCTACCAACGTTTCTGCTGAAGCGACCATTTCAGCGGAGGTATTCTCAGCGGAACCAGCAAACTGCTCGGCATGCTTATGAAAGGATTCTGCTCCTGCGGTAAACTGTTCTGCCATACCGGCAAAATCTTTTCCTTTTGGAGAATGAATAGGTCGATTTTTTTTATTGGGGTCTTTTGTAGACATAGAAAATAATTTAAGGATGAATTGATTGATTTTTGAAAACATAAGTTCATATTTAGCAGGTAAATAAGATAAAATTTCGTTATGCTTGTGGCTTTAATTAGGTGGGCAGGGTTTGTTTTTAGGGTTTAAGAAATATATTTTTAACTTTAAATCCGAAAGTTAGAATCTATGAATTAATAACATTTAAAAATGTCTGTTCAAAATAGGGCTTTTTTTTCGTACTTTATAAAAAATAAAGCTTTTTTTAATGCTTTTTTTATTTTATATATTATAAAAAATGAATTTATTCAGATTGCTTTTTGATGATAATTGGGAGGAGAAGATTTATTTTACAGGAATATTTTCTGATGTCTGCATTTTACCTTTAGAAGTTACGAATAGATTTACTCAAAGCCGCCCACTTTTGGAGTTGAAAAAATAATCCTCTTTTTGTATCATTACCTACTTTACCAGTTGAATAAAAAATCTAAAAACCTGATAAACTTGAAAATATTTTTCCCAATAACTATAATCCTATTAATTTCGGTGACAGGCTTTACCCAATGTCACGAAGACATTCCTGGTATCATCTGGAAAGGTAAAGAAAACCTGATCAGCTTTGAAACACTTGCCGCTCACGCTGCTCCAATGTTATGGTTCTCTCCGGATGAAATTAATTTATATAATGAAAGTGGAGATAAGCAACTACCAGAAGCTTTCCCGTTTGAATCACCTGGCGAACAGCCGATTGTCTATTACAAATTGAGGCATGTCTATGGCCTGGATGAAAAAATATCGATCATCAACCCAGAGAGTGTAAATGCCGGATTAAAACTGCTAAACTTACAAGAGGTAAAAGCCATCGATCTGGATTACTATTATTATTTCGAAGAAGAAACAGGGCCGACAAGCCATCTCCATGATATTGAATCAATAGCTTTACGAATTAAAGTTTTAGAAGGAATAGGTTGTCCGGATTTTAATTACGCGATAGCGGTCACTAAAGTGACGGGCCGGGCACATGGTGTTGATTGGTATAATAACGTACTCAAAGTAGATGCGCAAACTTTTTTCCCATTATCGATATTGATCGAGGAGGGTAAACATGCTTCTTGTCCTGATAAAAACGCCGACGGTGCTTATACCCCTACCTATGATGTTACCGAAAGGATAAATGATGCCTGGGGAATACGGGATATCATTACTTCAGGAATTCTGGTTGCTGGAGGGTTTCAATCGTGGATGGCAAAACAGCGGCCGGAAAGTTCAATTCTTTTTCCACCGTTTCCTGAAAAGAGTCCTTTTTATGAAAAATTTCAAAAAAAATTCTGGGGACTAATCGAAACCTCTCAATACGAGCTAAGACCCTATCCTAGTTATAAACAATTACGAGCCGATAAGATAATTGATGATAAATTGAACGTTTTTATGAAGGATAAGAAACCGCATGACTGGCCCAGTATTTCGCATGTGACAGGAGACGGGCGGGTAAAACATTGGATAAAAGAAAATAACTCCTTTCGTTCAATAAGCCTGGCCTATCGTTGGGATGAAGCCCAGAGGTTGAGCTTTGCTTTTCCTTTGTTGCTTTTCAAAAATGTGGAAGCTCCAAGAACCGGGGGGTGGATTTATAATAAAGTCTACCTTGGGGATTTTAATTCAATTATTATTGATTCTGATTTTTCGTTCGAAAAATTACTAGGCCATCAGATTACTTATTCCAGTTCTGCTTCCAGATGGATAGATACTTATATCGGGATGGGCTATGAAATTTTTGATGTGGATACCGATCCTAAAAAAACCAATTATGATCCTTTTTTTGTTTCTGAGGTAGGCGTCAAAATCCGCTTAAATATTACCAGGTCACCTCTCCGGCTTTTACGGTATTTAGGTACTGATTTTTGGGGATTGAGATTGGGTTGGAAAAATGTGGGCTTTAGTCCTTTTAAAAATAGTGGCTTTGTAATTGAATTGGGGGCGGGGGTTTTTTAGGCATTTGTATGCTAAGCTTTAATCAAACGAATTCCTCGATGCAAACATCGACTGACCGCCGAAAAAGGAGAATAAGATAAGACACGGAGTTCCGCTAATTCCGCGAATTATGAATTCGAGGTAATTCGTTTAATTCGTGTCGTTTTTAAAGGTTTAGGGGTAGCGTTTTACGAGACCTCGTCAGTGTTCGGCCGAGCTCACGCCGAAGCCTTGCTGCTGGACCGCTGATTACACAAATAACATTTTTATACTGCATTCAGAATAAAGCATTATGCTTCAAAAAAAACTACAAGCCCTCTTCAATCCTGAACAATATCACGGTTGGGGAAGAACCAAAAGATATTTTGAAGGCTGGTATTATAAAGTAGTCAATGAAGTGGAAGATCGTGCTTTTGCATTTATTCCTGGTATTGCGATGGATAAAGAGGGGAGCCAGCAGGCTTTTGTACAGGTGTTGGATGGTAAAAAAAGGACTGCCGAATATCATAAATTTGAGGCAAAAGATTTTAAACCTGAAGCTGGAAAATTTGAAGTAAAAATTGCAGATAATTTTTTTTCAACAAAGAAAATAATCCTTGATCTGCCAACAGTAAATGGGGAATTGAATTTTATGAATCAAGTACCCTGGCCGAGCTCCTGGTATTCTCCCGGAATCATGGGGCCCTTTTCCTTTGTCCCTTTTATGGAATGTTATCACGGGATTTTAAGTATGAATCACAGTATAGAAGGGCAGTTAAAAATTCATGATGAGCTTATTGATTTTACAAAGGGTAGGGGATACATGGAAAAAGATTGGGGACATTCCTTCCCGAGTGCCTACATCTGGATGCAGACCAATCATTTTAGTCAGCCCGGTATTTCACTAAAAGCTTCGGTGGCGAAGATTCCCTGGATGGGAAGTTCTTTTGTTGGCTTTATTGCCGGAGTGTGGTTAAAGGATCGTCTGATCGAATTCACCACCTATAATTTTACAAAACTCCAAAAGTCTTATGCCGATCAAGAGAAAGTTGAATTGGTGATGGAAAATAGGAACTATCGCCTGGAAATCCTGGCTCATCGGGAAGCCTCCACTGCGCTCGCTTCACCGATCTCCGGCTTTATGGATGGAAGAATCGAGGAGAGTATGACGACTAAGATTGAGGTGCGATTGTATGATAAAAAAAGTCAACGAATCTTGTTGGAAGATACGGGTAGGAATACTTGCCTCGAAGTAGCCGGGAAGGTACACGAAATCATTATTTAAAAGCTAGTTTAGCAATGCAAATATAGCCGCTCGTCAGTTGTCGGTCGCTTGTCCAAACGGAGCCGTATGGCAAAAGTCGTCTGACAACGATATCCGAAGCCCAATTTCAT
>JBLHJZ010000138.1:0-9429 GCA_047619515.1 Saprospiraceae bacterium
TGTAAGTACGCAATGCGTAGTTGTAGTAGTTGTGTCCAACTAGAAAAATAAAAATAGTGAATATGAAATTGATAAAATTGGTACTTATATTAGTAATGGTTTCATTATTTCAAATAATGAATGCCCAAGATGAATCCTCGGCAAATCCGATAGTAATAGGAGGTTCATTAAACTTTTTAACCCAAAACAACACCTATCCTTTTTCAAGTCTGACGATTAACTCAGGGATAGGTGGTATTTATTCAAATAGCACAAACCAAACTAAGAATTTCACCTTTTCAATTTCTCCATATATTGGGAAAGAGTTAAATCAAAATTGGCTTTTGGGAATTGAACTTGATTATAGAATTGGAAACTACAAGGCAGAAGATACTTTTGTCTTTGGTCAGCTCAATACAGTCGATTTTGAAAGGAAGTCGAATCAAATTGGAATAGGAATAATTATTCGATATATCCTTAATCCGGAAGACCAATTTAACTTCTATTTGCAACCGTATGTTGAATATAATATTCTCAACGAAGAAGAAAGCCAAGATTCAAATGTCACTCAAGAGGAGAAAGCAAATTATATCGAATTGGGAATTGGTGGTGGAATTCTATACAACATAAACGATACCTGGAGAGCAACCATAAGAATAGGAGGATTAAATTATGTCAATGGAAGTTGGGAAATAGTTGATACAGATACCGGAAATGATTTTAGTTCATTTGGTACAAATTTGAATTTTTCGAGCATTCGATTTGGAATAGAAATGAAATTATAAAAAGAAAGCTGGACACAACAATCGATATGCCGCCAATGCTCTCCACAAGGCCGGCCACTGCGCATATCGGAACGTTGGCGATGTAATATGACACCTATTCATTAATTATTAAGTTGATGCACTAGATTGCAGCGAAGAAGCACCCAACTTTCTTTCCAAATCCCGTCGCGTTATAATACCCACCAATTTTTGATTATAAACCACGGGCAAGCCACTGAGTTGGTTTTTTTGCATTATTTTTATTGTTTTTTTAATGGATTGGTGAGCCTGGATCGTAAAAAGATCGACCAGCATAATGTCCTTTGCAAAACGACAGCCTTCTGGGTTTTCCAGTTCCAATCGTTCAATCATACCGTCAGTAATCAGACCAACCAGATTGCCATTAACATCTTCGACAGGAAGGTGATGGATATTATTCCAAGTCAAAAGGCTTTTTACAATTTCGATACTATCACCTTCATGGACTGAAAAAATGTCTGTACTCATGAGCTGGTCTACCGTAGGTTTTTCGCTTATCGTCTGACAAGTTCCAGGATCAATATTTTTCCATTCGTGTAAAGGGATATTTTCATTTTGGTAATGGAGGGTTTGGTGGAGCACCTGTTTTTCTGCGATGGCCTCACCAAAGCGTTTGGAAAGGGATCTGAAATTTTTGACCGTCCAGTCTGCACCGGTAACTTCTGCTGCTACTCTTTTTTCAAAAACAGATAAGTATTTGTCGATATCCCCGGCACTGACGCCGGAGACTTCCAGCCCCTGGCGAGCCAATGGTAAGAGCTTATCCAGTAATAATTCTTTTGCCGGGATATTTTCGCCATACCATTGGAAAACTGAGTTTAAGCCGGTGCGGGCAGCATTTACAAAATTATTTTTAGCCGATTTAATATCCTGGTTTTTCCAAAATTCACGGCCTTGAGGCGGTTCAGCATTCATCAAACCGATCCAAAATGCTAAATTAGCCATTTCGTCGATTACACTTGGGCCAGCCGGTAGGTATCGGCATTCAATGCGGAGATGAGGATGTGTTTTTGAGAAACCATAACACATTCGGTTCCAGGTATAGGTCGTGCCGTTATGTAAACGAATCCCTCGTAAATTAGGTATTTCCCCTTTATCGAGAACAGCTTTTGAATCTTGCAGGTCATCTGTGGTGACTAATAAAGGAAAATGCATAAGATCATTTTTCCAAAGCTCCGCTGGGGAGTTTTGTAACCAGTCTTTTCCAAAATATACTCTTGGTAATTTTTCTCTCAAAAATTTTTGCGAACTCCGGGTATCCAGGCTTTGCTTAAATAATGCGATCCTGGTCTCTGACCACAGTTCATTGCCGAATAGCATGGGCGAGTTTACACAGGCAGACAATACCGGCCCTGCGATCATCTGCGACCAGTTGTGCCGGTCAACAAATTCTTCAGGATTAACTTGAAGGTGTAATTGGAAACTAGTATTGCAGGCTTCAAACAAGACAGAGCCTAAAGACATGATAAACTCATCTACTCCCTGAAGATATATTTCAAAATGGGTGCCCCGGATCTCTGATAAAGCTTGACTAATGGTTTGGTACCGCTCGATCGGGGTCATATAATCAAATTGCAAATGGCGGTGCCTCAAGGTTGGTAGAATGCCTGTCATTAAGATATGCGAGTTGGCCTTGCTTGCTGCCTGATGTCCTTTTTGTAATAATTTCCAAAGAGCCGATTCCATTTCATTAAAACAATTTCCGGAAAGCGGAAGGGGATCCAGGTTGATTTCCATATTAAAAAGAGCGAGTTCATTGGTATAATGATCATCATCAATGGCTTTCAATAATTTGAGCGCAGAAGTGGCCGGATTATAATATTGATTAACGATACATAATTCCTGCTCTGCGCCGATTTTTGCGGGGCCACTGTCAAACATTTTTTCCTGAAGCATCCTTTCAAAGGTCTCAATGTCATTCAAAGCATGCTGGTACATTTTTCTTCGGTCATCAGCATCGATGATTTTTCTTACCTTAAAATCTCCCATAATAATTCTTTATATTAGACCAAAAGTTTTTTGTACGTTAGAGCGGCTACGAACGCTTGTGCTGAGTCTTGTCCCGAACATCGTTGAGGGAAAGTCGAAGTACCGAATAAAGTCGATTATTTGAAAAAATAATCAAGGATATCAATCGGGGTCACAATCCCCATCAATTGACCTTTCCCGACAATCGGGATCGCCCGAAATTTATTTTCTTTGAAAATTTTATAAGCAGCCCTAATGGAGTCCGTGGGGTGGAGTTTCACTACATCTTTTGTCATGATCTGGGATACCAGCATCGACTTGAGGAGCGCCTCGTTATAGGCTTCTTTTTCAGGGTTTCTAAAAAGGGAAGCACCCACGGTTATCCGTTCAAAATCAGTCAGGCTGATAATTCCCGTTAAGGAACCCTCATCATCTACGACAGGGATATGATGAAGGGCTTTTGTTTTAAATATTTCTGCAACGTAAGAAAGGTTTTTATCGATATGGATGGTCACCAAATCGGTAGTCATAATTTCCTTGAGCGCTAGTTCGTCCATTTGTTTCTTATTATAAACCAAAGGTCAGAAAAAACAGACAAAAACTAAATGACATTTATCAATGTAAGAGGTGATGAAAATCATGCTTAACGATCCGGTACCGCAGACTGTAGTCGGCTACTTACTTTGGTGAGTGCCTTCGGCCGGGACAGGTAAAAGCTTGTGCTACTGACCGCTATTTTTCACAAAGAAAATAATTCGTTCAAATTACTTTCGTTGTCTGAATAACCATTCCATCATCATTTCATCGCTATATGCCGCAATCCATGCAAAATGGCCTACTTCTGGATATAGGGTAAATCCGGGATGAGCCCCTACTTCTCTCAAGGCTTCGAGCATACTTAGCGAATAAACAGGGTTTACAACGGGATCTTCTGCTCCAAGAAAAATCCAGATAGGAATATGTGAAATTGACTTGGCTTTTAAAATATCTCCTCCACCGCAAACTGGCACTGCTGCAGCAAACAGATTCGGGTTCCGTGCAATCGCATCAAATGTACCAAAGCCTCCCATCGAAAGTCCTGTTATATAGATTCGATTGGTGTCAACAGGCAATTGCAGGATCGCTTGGTTAATTAGTTCTAGTACAAGTTTCATTGGGTGGGTAGGTGATGGCTGAAGCGTCATACTATCAGAGAAGTTTCCCCAACCTTCATTTTTGGGGCATTGAGGGGCAATAACTATCGAAGGATGCAATTTCATATTTTGATCCGTAGCAAAATTCTCTACTCCCCATAATAATTGAGCTTCATTGTCATCACCTCGTTCTCCTGAACCGTGTAAAAAAATCACTAGGGGGTATTTCCGTGAAGAATTATAATCCGTCGTAAGTTGTCTGTAATTTAAGGTGTCACCTTCATTATTGACATATATTTTAACATCAAAAGGGGACGCTTGTGAAAAGGAAAGAGTAATACTTACGCTACAAAAAAGTACGATTAGTAAAGCGAAGTGAATAGGTTTTAATAATTTCATTTATTATGTTTTAGAGGAGCGTTTATTCAAAGCAGCAGTCAATTTCGTACTTTTTGCGATTCCTAATCCTATTTTGTATCCGGAGTTACGAGTGTTTTTTCATAAATCGGTGATCTTTTTACCTCCACTTTTCAATTGCCTAAAAATGAAATAGGTACAATATTTCGTATATCCTGCTATATAAATAGATATTGGAGTTTCCACCAAATTTCATCCATTAAATGTAAAAATTCCCAAGCCTATTTTACTATCATCATGATAAAATAAGTCAATTTATTATTGAGAAATCCTTCATTCAGAAAAATGAAACTTATAATGAGATAAAATGCCATGATTCGCATGACTCATGGTATAGGATAGTTCGCAAGGAGGGTTAATTAATAAATAAAAATAACTTGTCGGAAGTAAATTCAGCCGTACTCATTGACAGGAAGTAAATTCCATCAGAAACCCGCCCAGGATTAAACTGTATATTATGTGCTCCGGAGCGGAGATTTTTATGAAGAATCGTAGCTACCTCATTGCCCAATAGATCAAACATTTGAAGTGTAACAAAAGAAGCCTCGTGGATATCAAAAGAAATACTCATCAGACCCGAAGAAGGGTTTGGGCTGACTTTGATTTGAAAAGTATTATTGCTTTTTGGATTATTTATCGTAGTTGAGTTCTTAAGTTTAAAATCTGCCACGACCGGAAGGTGATCAGAGGCCAGGACTACGTCATTAGGCAATAAACCATAAGTACTCAAACTATCTTCTGGTAGACTTCTGGTAAAAAGAGAATAGGTATTTTGAAGAATAAGATTGGAACCAGTATGAATATTAAAATCCAGTCTGCCAGGACTAAAACGACTCTCTTCATTAAACCAGGTAAATGACATTGGTAAATGAGTAGTATAAGGCCTGCTGTCTTTTAAATTCGAACCATCCCAATCCGGTTCAAAGTCAGCTCCGTAAGTAAATTCATCGGCAATATTTCCAGTGAGCAATGTTTCCAATTGTTGACGATCTCCTACGAGGTTCATATCACCAACGATTATTATTGGTGCATCAGTCTGAAGTTGTAAAGGCCCAATTCCCTCTTTCGCATTTCTCAAAAAAGCCATCATTGCATCTATTTCCATCTGACGACCCTCATCATTATTACAGCAAGGTGGATGAGCAATAATGAATAACAGGTTTTCGTCGATATCTGGCAAATCGATCAAAAAGGCACCATTACCCTCAATAGTATAACTTTCTAATATCGGATACCTGCTGATGGCATGGATGTCAGATCCGGCATTTGCGTGAAACCATTCTTCTCCTGTTGTAGAAGGTAACATGCTTTCTACCTGATCAGCAACTTGTGAAGAACTATGATCATATATCTCTTGAAATCCAATGATCTCTGGTCGAATGGCTTGTAATATTCTTGTAAAAGAAGAAACCCTGCTAGCGTCGAAAAGCCCATCACTCAGCACATTATAAGAAAGCACTCTCAAGTCGGCATTAGTTTTTTTCTGTATGGAGTAGACTGGCAAGGGTTCTGGCAGGTCTACTGAAAAAATATAGGAAACCCCTCCATTATTATCGGGGAGTATATCTCCATTAGTACTATTATCTTTAAAAACAAGCTGAAAATTGTCATTGGGAAATAAGGGGCTTCCAAAAAATGTGGCCTCTCTTTTTATGACCAGTTCAAATTTTGAAGAACTTACGGTAGGAGCACTTACCAAAAAAATATCGTCCTGGTAGATCTCCTGAGTGTTTCCGGAAAGGTAAACGAAGCCAGACCGTTCGCCAAAAGTATAGGCTAACTCTGCTCCGATTCCGTTGATCATTGATCCTGTAGCAGCATTTCCATCTGTATCTATATAAATGGTGATATTATTATTGTCCTGAAAATTAATCTCATTACCGATTTCCAATAGAAAGAAGATATAGTTTTCATCATTATAAATCTGTAATTTTCCGAAATCGGTTCCGGAACTACCCCCATCACCAGTAGCATCCGTATAAGATATCTCTTGATCCTCCCAGTCTTCAAAAATCCCGTCAAGTAAAATCCGGTTTTGAGTAAAGCATTGAAAGGAAATAAGAAAAGATAAGAGAAAAGCGATGTATTTCATTTAGTTTGATTAGGCTTGAAAAAGAAAATTTAAGACAAAGATACAAGTTAAGGACTTAAGTAGATTATTATCAATGTACTATCTCCCGCCAATACTTCCAGGTTTAAAAATTACTTCCGTATATTGAGCAAAAATAATCGTTTATGAAAATTCAATTACTTTCCTGCGATACGCCACGACCCGACCGGAGGGCTATTATCAAAATGTTGGAAGAAGTTGCTGAAGGGATGGACAGTTCTCTGGCTACAGAACTTACAGATGTTTTACTGGATGGCTCACCCGTGGATATTGACGTATCCGGTAAGACTACCAGTTCCGCCTTCCGGGCTTTGCGGAAGTTGGATATTGATTATGAGATTTTAGGTTGATCTTGATGCGGATGGAAAATTCATACTATCCCACAGGAGCTACATTCGGGAAGTGATTCATTCCATCTACTATGGCTCCCATAATAGCCAAAGTGATGATCCAATACCCGGCATTGATCAACATATTTTTCCAGGATCTTTGTTCAAATAATCCATTGGTAATCATGATGGGGATGACAAAAAAGAGACTGATAATGACGCCGTGTGTTGCGCCATGTTTAAAAGTATCAAATTCTGCTTCCTGTCCTAATCCGTTGTTGAAGCCCAATAAAAAAAATGCGATCAAAAAGGACATCACCAAAGAAACCCCCATCATCACCGGCATATTTCCGGATCTTGCTTTTTCTTCTGTCATCCCAATGGAGGCCATCCATGCTTTTCCAAATAGTGCTGTGTGGTAATAAATAAATCCTACGACCGTAGGTACTAAAGTAGCGAGTACAAGCGAAAGCCAATTGATTTCCATAATTTTGTTTGATTTGGTTATAAATAATAGTTCAAAGTATGAAATTTTTAGAGAATCAAAGAATTTTTGACGTTAATTATTGGGGTACCCTTTTTAGTCCGAAATTAGTTTTTAGAGTGGTATGCCCTGTTTTGAAGAAGGATTTTACGGATTCCTTAAAACAAGTTCGCAACAATTGAATATGAAAAATTATATTTCCAGGATCAGAGAAAAAATAGGGAAGGAAAAATTAATTCACCCGGCAGCCAGGATAATTGTAGAAAACGAAAAAGGAGAAATACTATTTATAGAAAGGATGGATAATGGTAAAATAGGTATTCCTGCAGGTGCTTTGGAGGAAAATGAAACAATCAGTAAATGTATAATTCGGGAAGTTCGGGAAGAAACCGGAATAGAAATCTTAGCACTCGAAGTAATCGGTTTGAGCTCTAATCCCAATGCAGAGACCGTTCAATATCCAAATGGCGATATTATTCAATATTTCACCGTCGAATTTTATGCTAATAGCTGGAAAGGATCGGTAAAAATTTTTGATAAGGAAGAAATACAATCTGCAGGTTTTAAGAGCCGAAGATACCTTGATTCGCTTCCTGTAAACGAAAAATCAATTATTGAAAGTCTCCGATATTACCGGAAGGAAAAGAAAATCAGGGTGAATTAATTGTCTGACAAATCCTATCTTTGTTAAGAGTATGTTGGGGATTTGTTTTTGGAATCGAAAAAGTTCAGTTTTGGGTTCTCGGGAAGCTATTTTTTAGCCGCATAGCCCGGCTACGGGGCTCAAAAATAGTGAAGCGAGGTTCCGGAAATGGACTTTTGCAGCCCGAAGGATAAATTCCCAACATGCTCTAAATTGACTCAGCAACCAAAACGAATATGCAAACGATCATCCAAACGCCCACTAACCAACTAGAAAAAAGCCTGGATTTTTATACAAAGCTGGGTTTTACAATCCTTTCAAAAGAAAAGCCAACACTGGTTTCCGACGGGAAAGTGGTCATTGAGATCAATCCTGGCCGATTTGCCCGAGCTGGTGTGACACTCCGGGACACTTCCTGGAAAACTACCGTAACCGAGCTTCAAAAAATCACTGAAGTGGTTAAAACGGATAGCGGATATCTTTTGAGTGATCCCAGTGGCGTATGGATTAATCTGGTAGAAACTAAAAAAGAACTGAAACTTGATTTATCGGGCATTACCCCTTCGGTATTGGGAAACTACGCAGGTATAAGTTTGGAAACGGTTGGTATCTACCAATCACTGGAAATATGGGAAACCCTCGGATTTTCAAAAGTCATGGGCGATGTGGTTCAGGGCTGGCTGGGCCTGGAAAACCAAAACAAAATGCCGCTGAGCATCATGAAACCCAATAGCTGCCCTCACCTCTTTTTTAATCCCTCCCTCACCTACTTTAATGGCAAAAATAATCCTGCGATCATTCAAAAAATCAGGGACTTAGGTGTTCCGATCACCGAAGAAATCTCCACATTTAATAAAGAAGGGGTGGTGGATAATATTATCATCCGTGATCCGGGGGGCTTTGGTTTTTTTATTTTTAATGATTGATGGGGGAGCGTTAGACGATTCTTTTCGCTTCAATATTTGGATTTAAAGAGGAAAATTTTAGCGCTGTGATCCGTGTTTGAATCATTACAATAATTGCGTTTTTTTTAAAATGAAGTACGACTCTTGATTCGTACGTAATAGCAATCATACATTAAAACGCAATATTTATTTTCCAATGTACTTAGTGTTTCTAAGTGACCTATGTTTCTAAGTGGGTATCATTTTTACCACTAAGAAACTAAATTCACAAAGGCACACTTTGGGATCGGGGTATAAAGCAGAGAATTATTAGTAACCTGTCCCTTAGCTTTCATGCTTCTAAACGTTGTAGGGCGTATGCACTCAAATCCAACTCGACATTTAACACTTGACAAAGCGCTAGAAGGTCAATTTTAATTAACTTTAAGGCATAAACACCAGAACAAATGAATCGAAGAAATTTTATTGAGAAAGCAGGAATCGTGGGTGCTTCAGCATTTTTACCGCTATCCTGTATCTCCATGACTAAGCAACCTAAATACAAGATGGGCTATCAGCTATATTCCATTCGCGATGAAATGGCTAAGGATCCGATTGCTACACTAAAGGCTTTAAAGGCGATGGGCTATGAAGATTTTGAAGCATATGGATTTGATGC
>JBLHJZ010000139.1:0-9413 GCA_047619515.1 Saprospiraceae bacterium
TAATTCTGAGTGCCGGATAATGATCCATCGCCCGTTGAGCCGTAAACATTGCCTCCTTATTACGAGCCCAGCTACGACGGGCAATACCATTATTTACATCCCAGAAAAGCATAGACTTTAATCGCCGCTCAGCATCCGCAGAACCATCGAGGGTCATTCCAAAACCACCGTTCATCACTTCGCCCCAACCGACGCCACCACCATTATGCAAACTCACCCAGGTCGCCCCTCTAAATGAATCTCCGATCACATTCTGCACCGCCATGTCCGCTGTGAACCTCGACCCATCATAGATATTCGCCGTTTCCCGGTAAGGAGAATCCGTACCACTCACATCATGATGATCCCGACCCAGTACAACAGGCGCACTGATTTCGCCGGAAGCAATCGCATCATTAAAAGCCTGTGCGATCCCCATACGACCTTCCGCATCTGCATAAAGGATTCTCGATTTACTACCCACGACCGGGATATTTTCATCTGCTGATTCGATCCAGCGGATATTGTCTTTGAGCTGTGACTCAATCTCTTTGGGAGCAGTACTAAGGATATCTTTTAAAACCCGCGCGGCAATCGCATCCGTCAAATCCAGGTCTTTTTTATCCCCTGAGGTACAGACCCAGCGGAATGGTCCGAAGCCATAATCAAAACACATCGGCCCCATGATGTCTTCCACATATGATGGATATTTATAAATGCCCTCTTCTTCGTTTTTCCAGATATCTGCACCAGCATCCCCAGCCTGCTTCAAAAAAGCATTGCCATAATCCCAGAAGTACATGCCCTGATCCGCCATCTTGTTGACTGCGGCCACATGACGATGGAGCGTATTTTTTATCTCTGCCATAAATGTCGCCTTATCTCTGATCAGCAAATCCTTAGCTTCCGCAAAAGTATAACCAATCGGGCAATAGCCGCAATCGTCAATATTGTGCAGCGAAGTCTGATCCGACCCCAACTCGACAGGAATATTTTCCGCTGCAAATTTTTCCCAGAGCGCAACAATATTCCCATGGTAAATCAAAGTAATTGCTTCTTCCGCTTTTCGGCACTCATCTATTCTGATGATCAACTTACTGAGATCAGTATAAACATTGTCTTTTAGGATATAGCCATCTACAATGCGCTGTTGTATTGCATCCGGATCCACCTCTGCCAATACGCCTACCGCTCCAGTGATCACTGCCGCTATCGACTGGGCACCCGACATACCGCCAAGCCCTGAGGTAATAAAAACCTTCCCTTTGAGATGGCTGTCCCCGATACCTTTGAGCCTGCCAGCATTCAGCAGCGTAATCGTCGTACCGTGAACAATACCCTGGGGACCGATGTACATAAACGAGCCTGCCGTCATCTGGCCGTAAGAAGTGACCCCCAGCGCGTTATATTTGTTCCAGTCCGCTTTTGTAGAATAATTGGGTATCATCATCCCGTTGGTGACGACTACCCGAGGGGCATCTTTATGCGAAGGAAACAAACCCATCGGATGCCCGGAATACAATACCAGGGTCTGCTCGTCCGTCATTTCAGCCAGGTACTGCATCGTCAACCGGTACTGCGCCCAATTCTGAAACACGGCTCCGTTTCCTCCATAGGTGATCAACTCATGCGGATGCTTTGCGATTTTATAGTCCAGGTTGTTCTGGATCATCAGCATGATCGAAGCTGCCTGTTTGGATCGGTGCGGATACTCCCCGATCGGCCTTGCTTTCATCTCGTAATCCGGCCGGTAGCGGTACATGTAGATGCGACCATATTGTTTCAACTCTTGTGCAAACTCAGGAGCCAAAATCTTATGCTGGTCTTCCGAAAAATAGCGTAAGGCATTTTTTATGGCCAGGACTTTTTCTTTGTCACTTAGTACGCCTTCGATTACTCGCTGGGGTGCGTGACTTACGGCGCTGTCGTATGGTTTTGGCATCGGTAATACGGCGGGAATGCCTTCCAGTATTGCTTTTTGAAAGTTTGTTTGTGATTCCATGATTTTACTTATTGCTCCTTTACCACTTTTCTAGTAATCGTTCCTTCCGTAGTTTTCAAATGTATAAAATAAACTCCCGTGCTTAGATCAGATAATTGCAACGTCTCCTTTGTTGTGCCGACGAGCGTTGCCTCCTTTGAGAAGATTATTTTTCCGGTTATGTCTACGACTTGGATGCTTACTTCCGTCGAACTATTTACTTCCATACTCAAAGTCAGTTCATCCGTAAAAGGATTTGGATTAACGGAAAATGCTTCAAAGGAGGCCAGATCTTCGAGACCCAAAACTCCGAAAAATACTTCAGAAGTGTAAGTACAACCATTGGCTGTAGTCACCACAAGCATATAATTGCCTGTCCCGGTACTGGTAATATCCAAAGTATCAGCTGTAGCACCTCCAATAGCTTGTTCTTCGTAAAACCACTGGTAAGTATCATAACCCGAAGGGCCTTCTAAGGTATTTGATGCAACACCGGGTTGAATATCAATCGAGACGGTATTCGTACTATTTATTTTATAAATTCTACCGTTGGTTAATCTTGCCGTATATAATTCTCCATTGACATCCTCCCCGAAAGTACTGATATCATAACCCGGAAAACTGCCAACTTGCTGGTCGTTCCAGCCTCCGGCTCCATCAGATACGATCGACCAAAATCTCCCCGAACAATAATCTGCATAAATATAATGCCCCTTCAAATCCGGATTATCACAACCTCGATATACAAAACCACCCGTCACAGAACAATGGGTAAATCCGCTATGGTTATAATCCAATATCGGAGCCATATAGTCCGAAGCACTGCCACAACCACTGGTATTATAATTGGCATTACCTTCATAGCATCGCCATCCATAATTAAAACCTCCGCCACTATTGGCCGGTTCAAAGTCGATCTCTTCCCACTGTCCTTGACCAACATCTCCTATCCATAGGTCTCCGGTCTCTCTGTCAAAACTATATCTCCATGGATTTCGCAGACCAATCGCCCAAATCTCATCCAGCGTATTTACATCATTAACAAATGGATTATCAGCAGGAATACCATAGGGCGTTCCATTATCGACATCAATCCGCAACATTTTACCTAATAAGTTTTGGGGATTCTGAGCACGGTTTCCCGGATCTCCACCATCACCTCCGTCTCCTGTTCCAATATAAAGATACCCATCAGGGCCAAATACCAAATTCCCGCCATCATGATTCCAGAAGGGTTGGGCAATTTCCATGATGATCGTTTCGCTGCTTTGGTCCGCGATATTCGAATCTGTCGCATCTACAGAAAATCGGGAAATCCGGGTGTCCCCATCATTCCTCGTATAATTGACATAGAAATATCCATTATTGGTATAATCCGGATGGAACACCAAACCTAGTAATCCTCTTTCATTCGGATTGGTATTTACCTGACTTGATATATCCAGAAATGGAGTCGCAAGGGTCGCACCGGCCTCGTCGATAATTTTGATCTTTCCAAAGCGTTCGACAATAAAGAGCCTTTCATCTCCGGCATTCACAATATGTACCGGGGCTGTAAAACCGGTGGCAAACTGTACCAGAGTGATCTCCTGCGCTGACACCGTGCTTGAGAATAAGAATAAGGCAAAAAGTAATTTTATGATTTTCATACTCTATGAGTTTTTATTAATGCAGATTTCTAATGTTTCTGCAAAATAAGGAAGAATTGCTTAAAGTCTTAGCATTTAATATTGTTTAAAGCACAATAGTAAGTATTCGACAAATTCCCGTCCAAAGCATGGATCTCTAATTTGTAAACAAATACCTGAATTCATGGTTAGGATAATAGATAAATTGAATAACCAATTCGAACGTCCTAGTATCTCAAAGAATTTATGTCAAAAGCTATTATTATCGGGTCTGGGATCGCAGGAATTGCGAGTGCTTTACGGCTGAATAAGAAAGGCTATTCGGTCACTGTATTTGAAGCCAATGCATATCCCGGTGGCAAGCTCCATGCTTTTGAGCGGAATGGTTACCGTTTTGATGCGGGGCCTTCGCTCTTTACCATGCCCTGGCTCGTCGATGAGCTTTTTGAGTTGTTTGGCCTCCGGGCAAAGGATTATTTTGACTATTCGGCTAAAAAAGTGCTGTGTAATTATTTCTGGGAAGACGGTGTGGAATTTTCGGCAAAATCGGACAGTTCTCTTTTTATAAAAGAAGCCGCAGCGCAATTTGATACTGATGCTAAGGTTTTGTCGCGATATTTAGCAAACAGCAGGAAAAAATATGAATTGACAGCTGGTATATTTTTAGAAAAGTCACTCCATCAATGGAAAACATACCTTTCCACTGATACATTAAAAGCTATTGGTTCTTTATCAAAATTGTCCATCCACTCGACCTTGGACGAAGTCAACAAGCAATATTTCTCTGATCCCCATTTGATCCAACTTTTCAATCGTTATGCGACTTATAATGGATCGTCTCCTTTTAAAACACCTGGGATTATGTCAATGATTCCACATCTTGAAATGCACCAGGGAACCTTTTTTCCAAAAGGCGGCATGCATTCCATTACCAAAAGTCTCTTTCAGCTAGCTAAAGATCAAGGAGTTGAGTTTATATTTAACACCCCGGTCAAAAAAATTGATCATCAAGACGGAAAAGTGATTGGTATATCGACCGCTCAGAAATCTTACCCGGCAGATCTGGTAGTATCCAACATGGATATTTTTTCCACTTATGACAAATTATTGCGTGATACTAAAAAGCCTCAGCGGATATTGCAACAGGAGCGCTCAAGTTCAGCACTTATATTTTATTGGGGGATTCGACAAACTTTTCCAAAACTGGATTTGCATAATATCCTGTTTAGTGCAGACTACGAGGAAGAATTCCGGCATATTTTTGAAAAGAAATCTTTGTATAATGATCCGACCATTTATATCAATATTACCAGTAAGGATAATCCGAAAGATGCACCCGATGGAAAGGAAAACTGGTTTGTGATGATCAATACGCCCGGAAATTTTGGACAGGATTGGGATCAGTTGATCAAAACAGCAAGGGTAAATATTATCCAAAAAATTCAGCGGATATTGGGCGTCGATATCGAAGCGCTAATTGAAACAGAAAGCTTTTTGGATCCGATCGCGATAGAAACCAGGACAAGTTCCCATCGTGGTTCTTTATACGGTGCCTCGAGTAATTCCAAATTTTCGGCCTTTCTCCGACATCCGAATTTTTCCAGTAATATTAAAAACCTTTACTTCTGTGGAGGTTCTGTCCATCCAGGTGGCGGTATACCGCTTTGTCTGCTATCCGCAAAAATTGTGAACGATTTAATTCCATCTTTATGAGTCAGTTTTTATCGCTAAGACAAGTACTCGTCGAACGCCAAAGTATATCTATTTTGTTGGTGTGGCTATTCCATTTGTCCGCAATGATTGGAATCTCCATTGGGTTCGAAAATTGGTTTATGTCCAAAACACCGATCAATCTATCGTTGATATTTATGCTCCTATTATGGAGTTTTTCTTCCCATCTTTCAAAATTCAGTATCGGCATCGGGGTATTCTTTATCGGAGGGATGTTTATTGAATGGCTGGGGGTACATTACGGTTTTCTGTTTGGCACTTATGAATATGGGAGCAATCTTGGCCCAAAAATTTTGGAAGTTCCCTGGTTTATCGGCATCAACTGGGCATTGCTTACCTTAATAACCGGCGTGATGGCTACTTCAATAACAAAGCGCAAAACAACAAGCATAATCGTCGGCGCTTCCCTAATGGTATTTTTAGATATATTTTTAGAGTTTTCTGCGCCGATCTTTGATTTCTGGCGTTTCGAAAACGGGATAGCCCCCCTAAAAAATTATATCGCCTGGTTTGGGATTGCTATTCTATTCCATTTTATTTTTCAATCTTTAAAGCTTAAAGGGGATACAAAACTAGCTTATCATCTTTACGCAGCACAGTTAATATTTTTTATATACTTCTATGGATTCTACAGTTTATAATTATGTGATTATCGGGGCAGGTTGTGCTGGTCTTCATCTGGCCATGGCTATGATAGACGATCCTTTCTTTGCCGATAAGCAGGTATTGATCCTTGAAAAAGAATCCAAAGCGATAAACGATCGCACCTGGTGTTTTTGGGAAATAGGCGCAGGAAAATGGGATCAACTGATCCATCACTCCTGGTCCAGGGGAAAGTTTAATGGCCCGGAAAATCAGCATCAACTGGACATGGCACCCTACCGCTATAAAATGCTTCGTTCTATTGATTTTTATACGTATGGAAAATCAAAAATTAAAAAGGCTCCCAACTTCCATTGGGTCAATGAACAGATCGAGGATATTGTCTTCGAAGAAAATCAGCACAAAATAATCGGCCAGCAGCATAATTTTTTCGCAGCGCATATTTTTGATAGCCGGATTGATCCAGCTTTTTATACCTCCAAAGATTCGTATACCCGTATTTTACAACATTTCAAAGGATGGTTGATCGAGACCGACGAAGATTTTTTTGATCCCGAGGAGTTTGTGATCATGGATTACCGCTTGAAATGGAAAAATAGTACCAGCTTCAATTATGTACTGCCCATTTCCAAACGAAAAGCGCTCGTAGAATTTACACTCTTTACGCCGGAGTTGATTCGCGATAAGCAATATGATCAAATCCTCAGCCAGTATCTGAAAGCGTTTTTGGGTTTAAAAAACTATACGATAGTCGAGGTAGAACAAGGTATTATTCCAATGAGTGATTATCCTTTTCATAAGCATCATCTGCCACATTTGACAAAGATCGGAACCGCCGGCGGGTGGGTACGCCCTTCGTCAGGCTATCATTTTAAAAATGCAGAAAAATATTCCCGGCAGATTATTAATAATATAAAAAAGCGTAAACTTCCCGCTGCAGGTATCGCTGTCAATCGTTTTAGAAAATATGATACCCTGCTTCTTGATATTCTAAAAAATCATAATGAATTGGGCGAAGAGTTGTTTACTTCTATGTTTGAAAAAAATCCTGCCACCCAAATTTTTAAATTCCTAGATGAAGAAACGACACTCCTGGAGGATTTCAAAATCATTACTTCTTTTAGATCTAAACTCTTTTTACAGGCAATTCTTCATCAAATCAGATAATCCAGCATGACCATCCTTACCCAATGCCCGGCCTGTCAATCGACTCAGTTCAAGGATCTCATTCAAACTGCTGCCCAAATGCATCCATCAAAAGAAGTGTTTCAATTTCAGCAATGTGAGCAGTGCAATCTGGTTTTCCTCAATCCAAGAGTTTCGTTTGATCAACTCAAAGGATATTATTCTGATTTCTACCTCCCCTATCGTGGCGCTGAAGCTTGGGGGAAGTACAAAAAACTGGTCGATTCCAGTCAACGAAATCTCGATAAAAACCGTGCTGACTGGATAGGGAAGTACCATAACATAAATTCGGAAACAGTAATCCTCGATATTGGTTGTGGAAAACCAACTTTTCTTAAAGCTTGCCAGCAAAAATATAATAGCAAAACCATTGGCCTTGATTTTACCGATGAAGGCTGGAAGGAAAATCCTCAGAACTACCAGGACATAGAACTTTTAATCGGTGAAGTCAATGATCTGCCTAAAGATATCCGTCCTGATGTTATTACTATGTGGCACTACTTGGAGCATGATTACGATCCTGTCAAAACCTTAACCCAACTTAAAAATATCTCTCATAAAAATACAACCTTACTCATTGAAGTCCCCAATTACGATTCTGAAAGCCGTAGGAAATACGGTAAGCACTGGGCTGGCTTCCACACACCCAGACACACTTTCCTGTTCTCCCCCGAAAATTTAAAATTGCTTCTCGGACAATCCGGTTGGAACGATAATACCATCAATACCTTTGGAACACTTGACCCTTATATAGTTTATTGGATGAGCGAAATGGAGCAGAAAAATATCTCCTGGGACAAAAGCATGGAAACGGAATTCTTTAATTATGTGCTCGGGATGATACGTTTTTTCCCTATGCGGTGGAATGCGAAAAAGCGTTCTTTGGGGATTATGACGGCTTGCTGCTCCTTCGGAGAGGGATAGTCAAAAGCTTGCTTCGCTTGCTTTTGAAGGGATAGTCACCTTCGGTGAAGAGATAGTCAAAAGCTTGCTTCGCTCGCTTTTGAAGTGATGGTCACCTTCGGTGAAGTAGCGCTTACTTTTGGCCATCAGGAAAAGAATATAAAATGTCTTCGCACTACCACACAAAAACGTACTTTACGCCATCGGCGTAACTATCCCTGACCGCAGGTCCTTGTTCTAAAAACCTGAAACCGAGCAAATAATTCCTCTTTGTACCAGTCCAGTTCACGCGTCATTTTGATTGCCTGAGCATGTTCTTTACTTTGATAGGCAAACTGATTAAGCGCTTCCTTGTTCTCCCAGAGGCTGAAAGTCGCCATCTGAATAATAGGCACTTCTCCGATACCTTTGGTATAGATCAAGCCGGGGTTTTGGGAAAGTGAGCGGTGTGAAGTGGGGACATAAGACCAAAACTTAAGGAGCTTCGACGGTTTGATGGTTGCCCGGGTGATGATGGCTAACTTCTGAATATCTTTATCCAGGGCAGTACTTACCTGAAATGGATTGCTCCCCGACCACTCCCCTTTTGCAGTAATATTCTTCATATAATACGTCCGGATATTGGTTGTACGAGCCCGGTATCGTTGCATTAGTTCCGTATTTTTTAAAAAAGAGTCCGCAGCGGCTTCTGACTCCCAGACTTGGAGCAACGCATACACCCCCCAATCCGGCAATGGATTGAAACCTAGCCCTTTTCCACTACCCATTAGCTTATAGAAAGTCAATCCTTTGATTTTAGCTAAAGGCTGGTGAGCAAATTGCATCATCCCAAAGGCCCAAAGTTTATTCCTAAGACCGCGATAATGAAAAAAAGACAGGGTGGTGATTTGCATTGGTAGTTGATCAAGAAGGTTTAGCCTATCTAACCCTTGAATTGGATAAAAGGTTTATACCTTTTGCGAATACCTGTTACTATCAATTTGGAGATTAAAACTGTCCGTACCTGAAATAAGTTATCCCCCTGGCTTTTGACTTCTGGCCTCCTAATCCTCAACACGAAGTATCCGCAATGATCTTCCATTCCCCGTTTATTTTTTTAAAAATGATCATAAAAATACCATCGGCATTACCGACTGTGCGGACTAAATGATATTCACCCATGACATAATAGGAGTTTGTATCAATTTTGGAAAGGTCAATAATTTTAAAATTTAAAGTTCCGGTATGCTCCTTTGAAGGGTAGCGTTTATGATAATTGGCTAAGGTCTGCTCCCAACCATAGGTAATACCGCCTGCGCCATAAAACTTTAAAGAATCTGATTTCCAATAGCCGTCCATGAAGGCTGCTATATCGTAGTCCGACCAGGCTTGCTGCTGCGCCTTCATAATGGACAAAATAATTT
>JBLHJZ010000140.1:0-9407 GCA_047619515.1 Saprospiraceae bacterium
CCGTAGAGATTCAAGAGCCATTTATAAGGAGTGGTATTGGTTTGAGTTTATTCCATAATACGCAAGGTTTGGCGCAACTCAATTCTACCTCCGTCGGCTTGTCTTATTCTTATTTGATTCCTTTGGACGGTCATAATATCCATATTGGTATGGAAGCCTTATGGAATCAAAAAACGGTTAACTGGGACAAGGTTATTTTTTCTGATCAATTGGACGAAGTGAACGGAGCGGTTTATTCTTCTACATTCGTTCCGATTTTAGATAGGACGACTTATACCGATTTTAACATGGGGATTTTATGGCGGTTCAATGCTAATATGAAAATTGGTAAACGCAGATTTAAGGATGTTCGCCATAGTATAGGCGTGAGTATGCACCATTTGCCGGCACTTTTTGGAACTAATATTGGCGGTGAATCGCTCCAAAATTTAGGAACACAGTTGATTCCACGAATGACAGTTCATGCAGGTTCCATGATCCCGCTGACCTTTTTTAATAGCACCAAAAAAGAGATAATGATCTCGCCAAATATAAAGGTTGATGTACAAGGTGAAGGCTTGTTTCAGTTTAAAGAGAATCTACAGGTCTTTACTTATGGTGGGTATTTCCTGTATGAAGGTTTCTATGTCGGAGCAATGTACCAAAATAAAAATATTTTTTCTCATCATAAAAATACTAATGCTTGGATACTTGCAGTAGGTGCATATATTGATTCAAACAAAGACAGTAAGATGTTTGTTGGATTTAGTTATGATGCGAATACGACCGGAGTTGGAGCAGCTGCAGGTGGCGTGTATGAAGTAGCTTTCAGGTGGACGGGTGATGCAAAGATTTCTATTTTGGGACACGGTCCCCGGAAAAGTTCGAAAAGAGTACTTGATTGTCGCCGTTTCTTTTAAAGTAGCCAAGGATTAAATGCTTTTGAAACGAAAATCGGTTTTTAAGTTTATACAATTATATTTTATCTCCTCTCCCATTTATCTTCCTAAATATTTTTCCTCTTTTTTAGTTATTGAGAATTATTAATCCATTGTTTTTATGAAAAATCTATACCTAATAATTGTTCTATTTGTTAGCGTTCTGTCGTATCAGTCTCTTTACAGCCAATGTGACATAACCCTGTCAGATTCTATTCCTTGTGCTAAAGTACCGGTAAATTTTAGTGTAGATAGTCCAAGTGGTTCTTATGGCTGGGATTTTAATAATGATGGGCTTATTGATGCATTTGGGGCTAGTGTAAATTACACTTTTCCTGAGAATAATATCGATATAAATTATACCATTGTATTGTATAGAAACGGTTCAACTTGTAACACGATAAATGTCCTTGTCCTGGGATTACCGGATCCGAGTATTGGTATTATTCCGGGAAGCGGGATATTGGAAGGCAGCCTGATAAGAGTATGTAGTGGAAGCCCTTTGATTACATTGGAAGTATATAATTCTTCTTTAACTTATGCCACCAATCAGACTTATGAGGTCAATTGGGGGGATGGAAATATCGAGATATTCGATAATGTTACTTTTTCGAATACCTCGACAATAACCCATGATTACACTACCTATGGCTATTATAATTTAAGTATGACAACCACATCAATCGGTGGCTGTACTAATTTAAAATATTACACACTTTACAACGGAAGTAATCCATCGGTAGGCCTGGCAAACCCGGGAAACACCGTAGGTATTTGTGCACCGGCAACGATTGATTTTCCGATTACCAATACAGGAACCAACCCAACAGGAACTATATACACCTTATATGTAAGTGGTGAGGTAGTTGCTCTCTATACCCAGTCAAATGTACCGTCTGTATTTTCATATACCTTTTTAGAGTCTTCATGTGGACAATCCACCGGTACGGGGAATTACCAAAATGCATTTGATGTTCAGATTCTGGCTTCTAATCCATGTGGATCTTCGCAAGCTACTATCGAACCGATTGAGTTAAGCAGCCCTCCTGAAGTATTGTTTGTATCTGATGAACCTACTGCCGGTTGTGAGGAAGAAACCTATACCTTTACCAATGCTTCAGGAAATCTTGCGGAAGTGATTGCCGGTACCTGTACCAGTCTGACACCGAGTTGGACGATCACTCCGGGAATTCCTGGTATACATTGGGAAATAATCTCAGGAAATACATTTGCTTCCGAAGAAATTGAAATCATATTTTTAATCCCAGGGGAGTATACTATCGAAATGACGATCAATAGCCCAAGTTGTGGCTCTGGAACTTATAGTCAATCAGTTACGATCTCTGAAGCTCCCGGATCTACGGCATCAGGCGGATTAGTGACGGCATCTGTTCCTGCAATTTCTGATGATTGTCTACCTTCCTATGGTATTTTTTCAAATGAATCTACTGGAGATAGTCTTAGTTTTGATTGGCAAATAAGTCCGGCTCAAGGCTGGGCATTTGTCGACACTTTTAATCAAAATTCTACTGACCTTCAGGTTTTATTTACAGAAACCGGTACCTACACGGTATCTTTATCGGCTACTAATTTTTGTGGTACAGATACCTGGGATACGACCCTTGTGGTAGCAGATATCCCGGAAGTAGCAATTGCACCGATTCCTACCCAATGCGAAACGGCTACATTGGACTTTGATCCTTCAATGGTCACCATCAATACTAATTATGGAATTCTTTCCTCCGTCCAGTGGTCTTTCCCTGGTGCGGTTCCTGCCTCTTCAAACGCCACTTATCCGACGAATATATATTATGGAAGCCCTGGAAATTATACCATCGAAGTGACAATTACCAATCAATGTGGTACGCATACTGCAAGTCAGAATTTTGTGATTGAAGCTATGGGAAGTATTACGGTAAGCAATAATGTAGATATCTGCGAAGATGGGGCCTCTTTTTCAGTTAGCGGGACACCTGTCGGAGGAGTCTGGAGCGGAAATGGGGTGACTAATAATGGAGCGTTTACCCCATCAAATAATAATGTAGGTGATAATGTGCTGGTATATACTTACCAGGATGGCGCCTGTACTTTACAGGATAGTCTTTTAGTTACGGTCACGCCTTTACCGGTAGTAGATGCCGGAGCTGATCAGGAAGCGTGTATCAATGAGATGCCTTTTGTGATTTCAGGAGGAACACCTGCCAATGGAACCTGGACGGTTAATAATGGCGGAGTGATTACAGGAGGAGTTGTTTTTGATCCTGCTGCTTCCGGGGTTGGGGTTTATACTTTGACTTATACCTATACTGACCCCTTGGGCTGTACAGGGTTTGACACAAAAATTATTATTATAAATGATCTTCCTTCCGTAGATGCTGGCCCCGATCAGTCACTTTGTGAAAATCCTTTTGATTTTGAATTGACAGGGGCTTCTCCATCAGGAGGAATATGGTCTGGTACCGGTGTAAATCCAAATGGTACTTTTAATGCGGCAATTGCAGGCCAGGGAACTTTTATTTTGACTTATAATTATACTGATCCGAATACGGGCTGTGCCAATGTTGATAGCCTATTGATGACAGTTGTCACAAATGAAACGGCCAATGCTGGTCCGGATGAAACGCTGTGTTTAAATAATACCCCTTTTATTATCAATTCGGGTACACCTTTAGGTGGTTATTGGATCGGCTCCGGAGTGGATAGCTTAACGAACATTTTTGACCCTGAACTAGCGGGTCTAGGGAATCACCTGCTTACCTATAGCATCGGGGAAGGTGTCTGCCAAACCGAGGACACTAAAATAATTATTGTCCTGAATATACCTGATATAAATTTACCTGTCGAACAGTTGTTATGTATAAATGATTTGCCATATGATCTTAGCGCAGCTACTCCTTTAGGAGGTATTTGGACGGGATCTGGTATTAATGGAAATACTTTCGATCCTGGGATTTCAGGGGTGGGGGTTCACTCTATTACCTATACCTATACTAATCTGATAAGCGGCTGTTCAAACTTTGAAACCATGGAAATGGAAGTAGTGCCTTTGCCAAATATTTTGGTAAACGATACCACTTATTGTAATACGCCGGGTTTAGTAAATTTACCACTGGCGACCCCGGTTGGTGGTAACTGGTCAGGAATCGGAGTAATTGGAAATGATTTTGATCCGGTTTTAGCAGGAGGAGCGGGAACGTATACGGCCTTGTATACTTATTCAGATAATAATAATTGTGAAAATTCAGAAAATATAACTATCACCGTGATTGAGCCTGTTGCTATAAATGCAGGTATTGATTTTGAAATTTGTATTGACGAGGGGCTTATTGATTTAAGCCAGATAGCTTCTCCTTTAAATGGATTATGGAATGCTAACGGAAGCCCGGGATTAAGTGGTGCGGTCTTCAATCCGGCCATTGCAGGTGTAGGTGTTCATGTATTGACTTACTCCATTGGTTTCGGCAATTGTCAGGTGTCAGATAATATAGCAATTACCATAAATCCAATCCCGGTTGTCAATACCATGAATGATTTTGAAGTGTGTAGAAGTGAGACGGTAGTTGTTTTGACGGCTACTCCTGCAGGAGGGGGTTGGATAGCAAATAATGGCGCTATTCTAGCTGGAAATATTTTTAATGCAAACTTATCAGGAGAGGGCGTATTTTCCTTTACCTATACTTATGTTGATGGAAATGGCTGCGAAAATTCAGATAATCTTTTGGTAACCGTTTATGGTTTACCTTCCATTACTACTGTTGATACTACTTTTTGTAATACACCAGGTATCGTATCACTACCTTCTGGGCTACCGTTGGGTGGAACCTGGTCTGGTCTCGGAGTGAGTAATAATATGTTTGACCCTCAGGCTGCCGGCGGTACGGGAAGTTATGAGCTTACTTATAGTTATCAGGATATTTATGGTTGTCAAAATAGCGGAACAGCTACTATTACGATTGTCGAACCTGCGATAATTGATGCCGGAGTAACAGATGTGCTATGTATAGATCAGGGACCTTTTCAATTAAGTGGATTTATCCCTGCTAATGGATTATGGTCGGGGCCCGGAATCATTGATGCTATAAACGGAATTGTCGATCCTGCAATTGCCGGAGCTGGGGTTCATCAATTAACTTATACCTATGGTACGGGTAATTGTTATGTAGAAGATACCAAGACTATTGAGGTGATTGATTTGACAGTAAATGCTGGAACAGATTTATCCAGTTGTTTTACCTACGAATCTTTTGTGTTGGAAGGCTATTCCCCGACTGGAGGATTATGGAGTGGTACAGGTATAACCGATGCGGTGAATGGAATTTTTGACCCTGCGGTGGCAACTGCAGGTACACATGTTTTGACCTATATTTATACTGATCCTGTCACCGGATGTGCTAGGAGTGATACCAAAGAGATTACCATTTTTCCAATGGAAGAGGCTGCCTTTACAATGCCTGATCTTGCCTGTAGAAATGAGCCTGTTCAGTTTGTAAACCAAAGTAATACTAGTTATGATATGCAGTGGTCATTTGGTCTGGGAGCTGGTACTTCTACCGCAATCAATCCTGTTCATATTTATGATGTATCGGGTACTTATACCATTACCTTAATAGTAGAAAACCAGTTTGGTTGTAGAGATACCATAATTCATGAGATCATAATCGCAGATAGTCCGGAAGCATTTTTTGAGCCTGGCATTTCCGAAGCCTGCGTGGGTACCGGATTTGAATTTAGTAACCAAAGCTTTGGCGACAGCCTTAGCTACTTCTGGGAGTTTGGAGATTTTCAAACGAGTATCCTGGAAAATCCCGGGACTATATATTTTGATCAGGGCAATTATGATACGACTTATGTAATTACACTGACGGTAAGCAATATTTGTGGTACGAGGACTTATCAGGATATTGTTTTAGTTCGTCCATCTCCGGTTGCTAATTTTGGAATTGTTCCATTGACGGAATGCTCGCCCTTACTCGTTGATTTTGCAAATGCCTCTACAGGATCAGCAACAGAGTATTTTTGGGATTTTGGAAATGGTAACACCTCAACGGAACAATTTCCGGAGACAGAAACTTATTTTACAGACTCGACATTTTCTATTTATAATATATCCTTGATAGCCACAAATATATGCGGTGCAGATACGATTACTACTGACTTACTGGTCGAATCAGCCAATGTGGTAGCTGCTGCCGCTGCTTCCGTAGAATCGGGTTGTGTGCCATTGACTGTTGATTTTTCGAATTCCAGTACTGCTATAGCATCTATTGAATGGGATTTTGGAGATGGCAATACTTCTTCTCAGACAGATCCTGCCCATACTTTCACGGAGGCGGGAGAGTATACCGTGATCCAATATGCCAATAGTGATTGCGGTTATGATACTACGACCTTGAATATTACAGTTTTTCCTTCACCTGAGGTGAATTTTACACATGATGTAAATGTATGTTCAGGAGAGCAAATCGAGTTTGTCAATAACTCCGTCAATACTTCCGGTAATTTCTGGGATTTTGGGGATGGAAATACTTCGACTTTAAATAACCCGGTACATACTTATAATGTTCCTGGAGAATATACGATTACTTTGACAGGGTCATCTATGTTCAATCAATGTGATGCCACCTATACAAGCACCGTTACGATATTGGAATTGCCGGTGGCTTCTTTTGAACCATCGACGACTTATGGTTGTGCTGCTTTAGATGTCCAATTTGTAAATCTTTCTACAGGCGCATTATTCTATCAATGGAATTTTGGAGATAATAATACTTCAATCGATGAAAATCCTACCCATACCTTTGAGGACCCGGGTACTTATGAAGTAACGTTGTTGGCTACCGATGGCAATGGATGTTATGAAGATTTTACTATTTTTAATATAATAGTGACAGCTACCCCGGTAGCAGCCTTTGATTATGAAAAAGCGCAATCCTGTGGTTTGCCAGCGACTATTTATTTTGAAAACCAGACAGAAGGCGGAATTGATTTTGAATGGTCATTTGGGCAAGGTTCCACTTCGCCGTTTACTAATCCTGCGCATACTTTTACGGAAGCAGGTACTTATGAAATTACTTTAGTTGCTCAAAATCAATATGGCTGTAGTGATACGACCAGCCTGATTGTTGAGGTGTTTGAAAATCCTTCTGCCGGTGTTGAAATTGAGAGTATGAATGGTTGTGAGCCGCTGGAAGTTCGGTTCAATAATACTTCTTCTTTTAGTACTGAGTATTTGTGGGATTTTGGAGACGGGACCACTTCTATTGATTCTGATCCTACACATACCTATTCTTCAAATGGTCAATATCAAGTACAATTAATTGCTAGTATTGCCGATGCTTGTTCGGATACGGTGACTTTGTCGGATTTAATAGAAGTATATCCATCGGCTTTTGCAAATTTTGAGACTTTCCGACTGGAAGGAGATGGTACCTACGAATTGACCAATATGTCGCTTAATGCGGATACTTACTATTGGGAGTTTTCAGATGCGTTTACCAGCGATTTAGAAAACCCGGTTCACCGATTTTCGACAAATGGCGTAAAGCAAATCTATCTGGAAGCAAGTAATGAATATGGTTGTGTCGACGATACGCTGGTTTCTTTTATTCCTGAATTTATAAAAGGGCTGTTTTTACCAAATGCCTTTTCACCGGAGCAGGGAATCGGAGATGTACGTTTGTTTAAACCAAAAGGGATCGGCCTCAAAGAATATCACATCCAGATATTTTCTACTTATGGCCAATTATTGTGGCAGTCCTCAGAATTGGATGAGCAGGGGAGGCCAGCTATTGGCTGGGATGGAATGGTCGAAGGAAAGTTGATGCCGCAGGATGTATACGTCTGGCGATGTTCAGGAATTTTTATTGACGGATCACATTGGGGAGGGGAGAAGGCAAAAGATGGAAATTATAGAACGATTGGATCTTTGGTACTGCTTAGGTAGCTTTTCAGGGATTCAGGGATTCAGGGGTGAGGAGGGAGGAATGAGAGGTGAGGGGGATCTGGAAATTTGATAATTGAATATAAAATAAAAAAGCCTGATGGATTTACTTTCATCGGGCTTTTTTAGTGCAGTGTAAAATAAATAGTTGCTGTTTTTAGTAACGGGTAAATCATGTCCCGATGAATTAGAGGGATTATTTGCCCAGTTGAGAATATTCTTATAAATAATAGACTTTATTCGGTACTTCGACTTCGCTCAGCACAAGCTTTCGGCCCATTCGACTAACTATCGTTCGCTCAGGGCAAGTTATTAGGGGTTCGTGCCGCTCTGACATACAAAAACTTTTGGTATAAAGTCTAATGCTTAACCAGCCGCAAATAAACCTGTCGGCACAGAAAGAACGTGTCAGTAGGGACCGGACAGGCGGTTTGCGAGCTACATTAAAATCGGACACGACTTAATATGTCCGATGCACTTAGTGCATCGTAAAATAAATAGTGGCTGAATTATGGCTAATGAATTTTTGCTCTAATCAAGAAACGCCCGGAGCCTTATAGCCTTAGCTATGAAGGTGAGGACGAGACGAAGAGTAGGGCGAAAAGGCATAGTCAGAAGCGGACGATATTAACTTTACATTGTACTTAGTCTGGATCGCTTGATTCATGGTGGTTGATTTTTAATTATCTGTTTTTTAAAGCAGAATTGTTATCTTGAGGAACCTGAGAAAAATGCTGCTTGGGTGATCGATGTTCAAATGAACCTATATCATGGCAAACGCTAAAGTCTTCGAGAAACTCTATTTGAAATACTACCCGGTTCTCCTGGTGTATGGTAAAACTATTACACGGAATGAGCAGCTGGTAGAGGATACCATCCAGGAATTATTTATAGCGCTATGGCAAAAATGGGATGAATTATCTTTTAAGTCCTCTCTTGAAAACTATCTCCTCGTTGCTTTCCGGAATAACTTGATTAGAGAATTAAAAGCGCTTTCTCTTGCAGCTTTGACTCCCGATATATTCAAGGAAACGGAAAAAGAACCGTCCATTGAAAAGGAAGAAAAATTATCAATCCTCCTGGAACAACTTCCTCCCCGCCAAAAAGAAGTCCTCTTTCTCCGATACTATAAAAGTAAATCTTATCAGGAAATTTCCGAAATTCTTGGGATCACTTATCAGGTAGCCCGCAACTTCTCCTACCGCGCCCTTAAGTTTTTGAAAAAAAACAGTGAAATGTTATCCTTATTGATGCTTTACATGTAGAGACAGTTCAGACAAGGTTGCCCATTTGAAAACCTCGCAGGTCTTACGTATTGGTTAGTAGTATAAATATTTGATTTTCAGTTGATTAAATTAACGAAAACCGTTCGGCGTGAGCTCAGTCGAACGCTCAGGTCGAAGCCTGCGAGGTTTTAAAGCGAAAATATACAGAAACAGATCAATGAACGGTCTCCAATGTAAAAGCAGGTTTTTTTTCATCGGTTAAAAAAAATCCAATCTCAGGGTTACAAAACACCAATTCCTTACTCCTTATAGTAGAACATCCTT
>JBLHJZ010000141.1:0-9401 GCA_047619515.1 Saprospiraceae bacterium
CATTTCAGGGCTTACGGGAAAATTAATCGATGCTGGCCGCTTCCTGGCCCAGACCACTATGGGAGCCGACAGAATGACGATAGATTCCGTAGCGAAACTAGATTTTGAAGATTGGATCGATCAACAATTTGCTTTGCCTCCGACCTATGTTCGACCGCTTATTTCCGAAATATACGATACTACCTTTCAGCGCCACCTGGCGGCTGGAGGTGATTCGCTGGATTATCCTGAAATCCCTACGAATGAGCATTTTGACTACGCCTGGTGGCAGATCAATATGACAAATGATGACCTGTTGAGACAGCGAATTGCATTTGCCCTGAGCGAAATTTTTGTAATTTCATTTCATTCAGAATTGAATCGCTATGGAGAGGGCGTGGCAAGCTATTACGATATGTTGATTGAAAACGCCTTTGGAAATTTTGAGGATATTTTGACAGATGTGAGCCTGCATCCCTGCATGGGCGTTTTTCTTACCCACCTTAATAATCCAAAATCTATTCCTGCTCAGTTCATTCATCCCGATCAAAATTATGCCAGGGAAATGATGCAATTGCTCACAATAGGATTGTACGAATTGAACCAGAACGGCACCCGGGTGCAGGATACAGGAGGTAATGACATTCCGACTTACGATAATGAAGACATCAAGGAATTTGCTAAAATATGGACCGGGCTGGGGGCTGGAGCTACCGTACAAATGCCAGATACCATGATCCCACCTGCCTTTGGCATGGGCATCTCTATGATAGACATGGCAGAGCCGATGGCGATGTATGATGATCACCACGAACCTGGTTCGAAATTCTTATTAAACGGTTTTGTCGTCCCTGCCGGTCAAACGGGAATGGAGGATGTAAATACAGCGATCGAACATCTTTTCAATCACCAAAATGTTGGGCCCTTTATTGGAAAACAACTGATACAACGATTGGTAAAATCAAATCCATCACCTGCCTATATCTCCCGTGTTGCTGCAGCTTTTAATGATAATGGTGCCGGTATCAGAGGGGATATGAAAGCAGTTATTAAAGCTGTTTTCCTGGATGAAGAAGCGCGCAGTTGTCTGTGGTATAATGACCCCGTTCAGGGAAAATTGAAAGAACCGATAATCAGGTTCACGCATTTTGCAAGAGCAATCGGTGGCATTAGTGAAGATGGAAAGTTTTGGAATTACGGGGCTGACTATAATAATGGGGCAGGTCAGCATCCGCTGTATTCTTTCTCGGTTTTCAACTTTTATTGGCCTGACTTTCAACCTATTGGCCCTATTGGTAGTCAAGGCTATTTCGCTCCCGAATTTCAAGTGTTTAATTCGAACACCAGTATCGGGTTTGTAAATTTTGTCAATGAATGGGTCGTTAATGAAACACTTTTACAGACAAGAGAAAATCCTGAAAGTATAGTTTTTACAAATCTTGATGAGATCATAACGCATGCGGAAGATACCGAAGCCCTTATCAATTACTTAGATATTTTACTGACCAATGGAATGCTCAAAGACGATACGCGACAAATCATAACGACCATTGTAGATCCCATGAATGACCCGTATGAGAAAGTGAAATTGACTATTTATTTAATGGTGATCAGTGCCGATTATACCATTTTAAAATGAACTACCCCGGGGCAAGCCCCGAGGTATCACAGAACGCAATACTAAATTTTAAAAAATGACACAAATTACACGAATTACACGAATTGGTAATTCGTGCAATTAGCGAAAATTAGCGTCCTTTAATATTTCATTTTTTCGCTATACCCGAGGCAGAGCTTCGGGGAATTCATTAGATTAAATGAACCTGTGTCCGATCCTATTAGCTATCGGGATAGGCTTTTAAAAAAAAGAAAAAAATGAAAAATAAATCAAGAAGAAATTTTATAAAACAATTCGGCTTAGGTGCTTTGGGAGTGACCGCCGCTTCATCAATTACTCAGTTAAAAGCCATTAATGCTGCTTTTCTTAATAATTCAGCAAACTACCTGGCTAACGATTATAAAGCGATCGTTTGTTTTTACTTTGCTGGCGGTAACGACTCTTTTAATATGGTCGTTCCTCGTGGTAATCCGGAATATGACGAATACGCGGTTACACGATCTGACCTGGCCATTTCTCAAAATGAGTTACTACCGATCACACCGGTAACCAGTGACGGGAAGCAATATGGTTTGAATCCTGCAATGAGCAATATCCATCAATTGTTCAATTCTGGTAAAGTCTCTTTTATCAATAATATTGGCCCTTTGATAGCGCCCACCACAAAAACTGCCTATCAAAATAACAGTGCTCCAATACCATTGGGATTGTTTTCTCATTCAGATCAAATAAAAAACTGCCAAACCGGGATGCCTCATTTGAGAACTCAATTCGGCTGGGGTGGAAGAATGGCAGATTTGCTCAACGATATGAATACCAATCAAAATGTATCGATGAATATTTCCCTTGCCGGAACAAATATTTTTCAATACGGAGAAACCTTGGTTGAATTTGCCATTGACCCATACGGCGGAAGTCCGGGCATTGTCGGGTATGATCCGCCATCGACCGATTTTAATGCCAAAAGGAAAGAAGGCATCGATCTTTTGCTCGGGGTAGACCATCCCGATATGTATAAAAAAACATACACCGATATTCTAAAAAGGAGCCTCGATGGAAGTATTGAATTCAGGGCAGCAATGGCCCAAATCAGCAATTTGAATACCTTCTTTTCCGACAACCGAATTTCACAAAGCTTTAAGAGAATAACCGAGGTAATCAAAGCTCGTGATATTCTTGGTTTTAAACGGCAAATATTTTTCGTGCAAATGGGCGGTTGGGATATGCATGGAGAATTAATTGATTCTCACGAAAGAAACCTTACAATCGTTGATAATGCTTTGAATGAATTTCATAATGGATTGAATGAAATAGAAATGTTTGATTGCGTGTCGACCTTTACCATTTCAGATTTCGGAAGGACCTTGACCTCCAACGGTAACGGAAGTGACCACGCCTGGGGCGGCAATGCCTTGGTAATGGGTGGTGATATCAAGGGCGGCGATATGTATGGGACGTTCCCATCTTTAGCATTGGGAGGAGCCTACGAAGTTCATAATGGTGTCCTGATACCCACTACCTCCAATGATCTATATTTTGCCGAATTGGCATTGTGGTTTGGTGTTAGCCCATCGGAGCTGAGTACCTTGTTTCCGAATATCGGTAATTTTTATGATACGGGGTCGACATCGCCTCCTTTGGGTTTTATGAATCTTTAGAGGAGGAAGGAGGAATGAGAGAATCGACCTTGGCTGTCTGGGTCATATTAAATGTACAAAGTCAAAAATTTTCATAAGATGAAAAAAATAATAATAATTGCAATACTTTTCGCTTTTACTTCCGCAAACATTTTGGCGCAATGCTTTCTTGACCGGCATAATACCACCTGGTATGACGGGTGGATTTCCTGTACTACTTCGGTGAACCCAAACCCTGCACGAGGTGAGTCGAATTGGATCTTATACGATTTTAATTACCCCTATGAGTTATTTCAAATGCATATCTGGAATACGAATGCGCCTGACTATTTGACTGACGGCATGCAAGATATCGTTATAGATATTTCAAATGATGGCGTTAATTGGTCGGAAGTAGGTGAATTTCAAATTCCAATAGCCGACGGGACGTCAACTTATGAAGGTCTCGATCTCTATGACTTTGATGGAACAAGCGCTCAATATGTTTTGATAACAGGGCTGACCAATCACGGCGGTTCTTGCTTTGGCTTGAGTGAAATTAGAATTGATGTGGCTGATGAAATTGTACTTTCTGATGATGAACCTGTACCTCCCGCTTGTCTTTCTGCCAGGATATTTCCCAATCCGGTAAATGAGACCTCAAAAGCCATTATTTCAAACTATTGCAGTACTGCTCCGATCTATTATTCTATCCAGGACATTTCAGGTAAAACCCTAAAAAGTGGGGAGATCACTCCGTCATCCAATGCCGTGGAATTGGATATAGGTTCATTACCGGTTGTTGCAGGGAGTTATATTTTGAGTTTGCAGCAGCTGGATGTGGTCAGGAGGTTTAAGATGATAAAAGTGGAGTAGATGATAATGGAGCGGTCCAAGCATTTCTGTTTGGTTTGAACAATTGCGGATCTTAAACGCGGGCACTCCTGACCCTGGTCCAAATTCTTATCCAAACACAGGATCGGATTAAGAATAATCAGAATTTTAGTAGAAATTATTTTCCGTTATTATGTTTTTAGTGGAATTTATTTTCCAATTATTTCTCGTTCATCACTTTTTAGTAGAAAATATTTAATTGATCGATCAAAAGTGAGAATTAAGTGGAAAAAAATTTACCATACATTTACAAGAAATAATTTTTGGTTCTTCAAACTCAACGATATCAAAAAAAATATCGAAGCTTGAGAAAAGCGGAAAGATAAAAAAAATAGCACCTAGGCTATATACAGGCAACCTTGAAGGTGAACCGGAAACGATAATCAGAAGAAATATTTTTACAATATTGGGTAAATTATTTCCAGGAGCCATATTAAGTCATAGATCAGCTCTGGAGTTTCAACCAACAGCAACTAACCAATTGTTCCTTACCTATTCATACACTAGAAAAACTAAACTGCCAGGAATAACCATAAGATTTTTAGCTGGAAAAGGGGCAATTGATGGAGATAATATATTATCAGGTGAAGTTTATGCTTCTCAGAGAGCGAGAGCATTTTTAGAAAACTTGCAAACATCCAGGAAGTCAGGACCAGATTCAAAGACTTTAACGTATCCAGAAATAGAAGAAAGATTAGAGCAAATAGTTAGCGTTAATGGTGAAGAAGAATTAAATAAGCTAAGAGATAAAGCCAGAGAAATTTCCAAGGAATTAGAAATGATAAAAGAGTTCGAAAAACTAGATAAAATTATAAGTGCATTGCTGGCAACTCACCCTTCAAAAATATTAAAATCCCCAATAGCGACAGCAAGAGCATTTGGTATCCCATTTGATCCAAATCGATATGAATTATTTGAACAGCTATTCAGAGATTTAAAGCAATATGAATTTAAATCATTCGAAGAGCTGAATTCTGAGATCAACCAATTCAGACACTTTGCGTTTTATGAAGGATACTTTTCTAACTACATAGAAGGGACTATATTTGAAATTAATGAAGCAAAAGAGATTATTAAAACTCAAAAACCACTCCCTACAAGAGATCAAGACTCACATGATATTCTAGGTATTTACAAAATAGTATCTAGCAAAACTGAAATGCAAAGGACTCCCAATTCACCAGAAGAATTAATTGAGATATTGAAGTACCGTCATAAAATTCTACTTTCAGCGAGACAAGATAAAAATCCAGGTGAATTTAAAAACAAGAACAATTTTGCAGGTCAAACATCTTTCGTAGATCTAAATTTAGTAAAAGGAACATTAATCAAGGGTTATGAATTTTATTCAGCACTCAATTCTGCATTTGCAAAAGCAGCATATATTATGTTTATGATAAGTGAAACACATCCCTTCCTTGATGGCAATGGTAGAATTGCAAGAATTATGATGAATGCAGAATTAGTATCTGCGAATCAGTCGAAAATTATAATTCCAAATATTTTCCGAGAAGATTATATTTTATCATTAAAAAGACTAATAAGACAAAGAGAATCAGATGCATATATAAGGATGTTATCGAGGGCACATGAATTTAGTGCTACAATTTTCGGTTCTACAATGGATGAAATCCAAATAAAACTTGAACGATCCAACGCATTTTTGTTACCGGAGGAAGGACATTTAAAAATAGTAACTGCCGACAACAAGCTGTGACCACATCATGCTCTAAGTGTTTATAACATCACCCCCCATCACCTAAGTGCAGCGTAAAATAAGTAGTGGCTGAATTATGGCTAATGAATTTTTGCTCTAATCAAGGAACGCCCGGAGCCTCATAGCCTTAGCTATGAAGGTGAGGACGAGACGAAGAGTAGGGCGAAAAGGCATAGTCAGAAGCGGACGATATTTACTTTACACTGCACTAAGGAGTCAGCAAATAATAAGATGCTGATTTCAGGCTAGCGTTTTTGTTGACTGTCAAGGTTGATAATCCGCAGCAATGTCTTTCATTGCAAGGATTTCATAACGATGACAGACGACAAAAGTCTACGATCCCGATTTTGCATCGGGGATCAGCATCAAATCGGTAAGTTATGATTTACTGAGTCCTCACCAGCGTAACATCCCCCGAGTACCTCCTAACATCTCCATTAATAAATTCCATCTCTAATAAAAACACATAAACACCGGAGTCGAGCATTTTCCCCTTAAATCGACCATCCCAACCGACTGATTCATCGACTGTTGGGAAATCTTTTCTTTCATAAACCAGCGCTCCCCAACGATTAAATATTCTCATATAATTTATCTTCTGTACTTTATGGGTAACAAAAGGACGAAAAATAGTATTTTGAATATTGCTACTTTCCGGAGCAAAAACATTAGGAACGAAAAAAGGGAAATCGGTACTCACCATAATCATCGTGGTATCAGCAGCAAAACATCCCGATGTGTCTTCAATCATAACGATCAATTCGCTAGTCGAAAGCGGAGATACATATTGTTCCAATGAAAAACCTGAAGTAGTATCCGTTAAAATATGTTGAGGTAACCAGATTACATTTGAAATAGCCTCCTCATTAATGGAAGGCACAGCGCTTGCCAGGATCGTGTCTCCATATAAGATTTCATTATTTTCAATTTCATTTTCATTTTCTAAATCCAGATTTACAAAAATCTGGTCGGGTTGTGTAATCATTATCGTATCGGTCTCCGCCACGCAATTATTCTCATCGGTAACCGTAATGAGATAAGCACCTATTGACAAAGTATTTATATTGGCAACACCATCTAAAGTATCTTCATTCCAATCATAATCAATAAACCCCGTGCCGTTATTTACCGTAAGATCAATGCTTCCGTTATTGCTTTCAAAACATTGCAGGTCACTGGCCGCTACCTCCAAAGAAAGCGCATCCGCCGGACTGTTTTCGATACAGATATCAAAATATCCCTCTGCTCCGGTAGCATCTGAAATTGCGATGTAGTAGGTGATGCTGTCTTCTACACCCAGGTGGATCGACAATTCGCCGCCGGAACCTATGTCGCAAGCAAAGGGTAAAGAGGAATTAATGCCCGGACAATCCCCTTGAAAAACAGCCATTTGAGGTTGCGGCAGATCTTCACTTCCAATCGATATTTTTATACAATCCCAGTCAGATTCGGGCGTAAACGTGTACCACACTGTTGCATATTGAAAATCAAAACATCCTCCCTCACCCATCGGTCCCGGACTGGCAGTTGCGCTACATCCCTGGGTGCAGATGCTGTCTTGTTCAACATCCAGGAATATGGAGCCGAATGTATTATTAGGATCACAAAAGTCATTAACGCCGCAACCTACTATTTTTGCGATAATCGCATCCTCACCGCCGTTATAGGAATCGTCATACGGACTGCCTTGAATCGGAAAATCATCAGAATAGGTTCCACCACCGACAAAGACACTTCCGGCATCGTCAATGGTGAGGTCGAGTGCCCAGTCATTGTCAACACCTCCAAGGTAGGTCGATTCCAATAACAGGGAAAGGTCAAAAGAAAAGCGGGAAACAAAAATATCCCGTTCTCCATTATGTGTATCGTCAAAGGCATTTCCGGTCACCGGATAATCGGTTGAAAAACTAATCCCTGTTATAAAAACATTTTCCGCTCCTTCAATGACCAATCCATAACAATCATCATCATCAGCGCCTCCAATGAAGGTCGATGCTAAAATTTCAGACAGGTCATTATTTATTTTTGTAATGATCGCATCGTGGTTGCCATTAAATGTACTATCGAAAACACCTTGTGTCGATGGATATTCCGAAGAACCGGTATAACCTGCGATAAATATATTTTGCGATGAATCCATCGCTATAGCATGACTCTCTTCAAAATTGCTTCCACCGATAAAAGTTGCAGCGGAAAGGACGGAAAGATCATTATTAAATTTAGCTATAAAAATATCTCCCGAACCATTATGAGTGGAATCAAAAGGCATTCCGGCGGTCGGGAAATCATCGGAGTACGTAAAGCCCGAAATAAAAACATTACCGGCATCATCAGTGATAATGGCATCTGCTCCTTCGTCCGTACTCCCGCCGATATAGGTGGAAGCCAGTAATGTGGAAAGGTCATTATTCAATTTTGAAACAAATACATCTTCAAAACCACCGTTAAAACTTAAATCAAATCCACCAATGGCAGGATAATCAGTCGATTCAGTTCTTCCGGTCACAAAAACATTACCCGCTTGATCGAGCGTCAGATCATATCCGTAATCATCATCTCCACCTCCAATAAACGTTGATGCGATGATCGAAGAAAGATCATTATCCAATTTGCAAACAAAAACATCATTGCTACCTCCATTATAAGTGTTGTCATAAGAGATACCTGCGATTGGAAAATTTGGGGAGCCGGTTGCTCCCGCAATGATCACCTCACCTGTTGATTCGACCGTGATTGAAAGGCCGTTATCCCAGCTGCTGCCACCAATAAAAGTAGATACCAGTAAAGTGGAAAGGTCATTGGTGAATTTCGACACATAGGCATCTTTTACGCCATTAAAACTCTCGCTATAAACCCCTGCTGTCGTAGGAAAATTATCAGACCAGGAGTAACCGGTGATAAAAATATTACCGCTTTCATCAACTGCAATTGCATTACCCCAATCATTTCCACCATCCCCTATAAAGGTAGAAGCCAGCAGCGGATCAATGATCAATTCGTAATTCGGATCATAGTCCGCAACTAAAAAAGAATAGGTGTTTTTTCTCTCTTCATTTATTTTGTATTCCGCTTTCGCTAAATGCTTTTTACCATTTATCCATTGGTAAGCGACAGGCGCAGAATAGCATAATTTTCCGGCAGGAGTAAATACGACCAAGTTACCATCTTGGGATACTTTTAGTTGCTCAGCACCATCTACTATTATTTGAATTGACGAAGGGTTAATGTTAGGTTTTATATAAAATAGCTTTTCAACATTATTGTTATATGCATTGAGTTTAAGCTCAACACCTTCCCATATTTCTCCCAAATTCAGCACCTCATAAGCAGGCACATTCGTTTTCCAGGAAGATGGATCGTTGCCCATGAAATAATTAAACCGGGCGGCATTTCTTTTCTCGCCGTAAGGAATTTCGGGAGTATGTTTTTTCGTTTTGCCAACAAATCTTTCTTTTAAGACATACCCGCTTGTACTATCAACTGGTAAAGCGTAAATAATTTCGGTTGCCTTATTGATGATGATATTTCCAGTAAAAGTAGGTGCGACATACAAAATTTCGGCACTCCATTGCCCCGA
>JBLHJZ010000142.1:0-9358 GCA_047619515.1 Saprospiraceae bacterium
AAAGTCCGCTTACCCATAATTCTCCTTCAAAAACCTCTTGGCACTTCCGCTCCGGATCGACTATTTTGACCTCAGCAAAACTACAGACTTTACCAATAGGGAAAGGTATATTTTGGGAAGAAACTATTTTGGGAATTTTAAAAAAGGTACAGACGTTCGTTTCTGTTGGTCCGTAAAGATTATAAAATTCCGCATTGGACCAGGCCCTCTTAATTCGTGTTAACTGTGGAATCGGGAATACTTCCCCAGCAAATAGAACGTAACGAAGAGACTGATGTTCGAAATGCGCTAATTTACCGAATTGGAGCATCAATTTTAATAAAGTAGGAGTCGAATACCAAATCGAAATTTTTCTTTGGTCGATTAAGGTAGAAAGCATCCGAGGGTTTCGCGCCGTTTTGGCATCAATCAACAGCAGCTGTGCGCCATTTCTAAAAGAGACGTATAGATCAAAAACGGAAAGATCAAAATGAAAAGGAGCAATAGAGGCAAAAACGTCTTGGTCTGATAAGTCGAAAACCTCGTTGGCCCAAAGAATAAAACTCAAGGCATTTTGATGCGTAATCATAACGCCTTTGGGTTTTCCAGTAGAACCGGAAGTGTATAAAATGAAAGCGATATCCTTTGACAACTGTTCGCTTAGTGAGAAAGGTTCTTTTCTACAAAAAAAAAGGAGCCCCTCTAAAGTTGATAAGGCAACGTTGCAATATTCTTTCAACAGATCATCTTTATATTCTGGAAAAACGGAGGCTTCAATTATCAAAGCATTTACCTGGCAATCTCCGAGTATAAAAAGGTTTCTGCTGACGGGTGCTTCTACATCCATTGGCACATAGGCAGCACCGCTATAGGAGATTCCAAAAATACCCGCCACCGTTTCTATTCTTTTGGAAGAGAGGACTCCGACCCTATGCCCCATTCCTATCTCTTGTTTTTCTAATGTATGTTTTAGCAACACTGCTTTTTCCTGAAGGTCTTTATAAGTTAATTGTTTGCCCCCTACCTCTACTATAGCGATGTTAGATGGAAACTTATTCGAAGCCTCAGATAATATTTCACACAAGTATGTCATGCTTAGCCTGGCTTGAATTTTTCGTCATAATTATACAATGCTTACTTCTACTATTAACTAGCCAATCAATACTTTTCATTGACGGAGGTATTCCCCAGGGGTTTTCCACCCAAAGGGTTGTTGCTTTCTTTTTAGAATTCAAATAATCATCTGTTAACAATACTTTTATTCTTTTCCGGATCAAAACAGGAAGTTCGTTCCAGAGGTTTTCTTTATCAGATTTCGCGCTTTTGACGGGAGTAAGCACGTCAGTTGTATCCATAACAACCCGAAGGATATCCTGCCAAATTTGATGTACATCATAAGTAAATTGATATTCTGGTTCAGGTCGCCAGGTTGGTTTGGGAGAAATCAATACATTATAATCTACCACAGCCCTTAACAGTCCTTTTTCATCAGGGGTGTGACAACAGTCATACTTCGTGCAAAGGGCAGTATAAAAATCATGCATAAAAGCACGGATATTGGGTTCATTTACATCCCGAAGTCCCGATGCTCCTTCCTTAAACCAGAGTTTAAAACTAAGGCTCATAATAAACTGATTGTCATCAACGCCAAATTTATTGGTGTAATAGTGGAACAGCGTTCGCAACTTTTCCAACAAGGTTATATGTGCCTCTTCCGGAAAATAGGGAGAACTGCCTAACAACAGTTCTTCCATAAAAAGAAAAACTTTTTTACTGGAGATATCATAACGACTGAGATAATGATTAACCATCTGTCCCAGGTTATGATTATGTAAGAGGTGAACAATTCCCATCATATATCGCCCCCTAACCATTTCATCAGAACTCATGAGTGGATGACTAATGACCGTACAATCATAATAGTCTGATTTTTCTTCTTCAACAACTTCTACCGCAATAGATTCTGGATTTGTCTCTAAGCCCAATTCCTCTTTATTATCAAAAAATTCCGTTCCTGGAATCAGAACCAATTGATGGATTTTGATAGAGGGGACAGCAGTGGTCGCCACCGTATCCAGGCCATTTATGAAATCGTGAAGTGATTCACCCGGAAGCCCCAGGATAATATCGGTATAGGTATCAATATTTTTTTTATGTGCGTTTTTCAATAAGCTCATAAACTTAATCGGAGGCATGGAATATCGCTTGGAATATTCTTCTGCTTTAGCCGTTACCGTTTGTAAAGCGATGGTAGTGGAACAAGATATACGGCCTTTGTGAAAAATTTCTGCAATTTCCAGCACCCGATCACTACTGTTTTTTGCCCAATTAACACCCACAGATCGAAAGGGATATCCATAACGTGCGTTAATTTCAGCTATAGCTTCTGCGATATCCGAATCACTTGGAAAGATCCCAAAATTAGCATCTGCCAGCCAAAAGGCACGAACCCGGTTTTTCGCAAAAAATTCCATTTCCTCTTTTACCCGTTCCACAGACATGCGATATACTTTGGAATTACCGTTTCCCCAATAACAAAAGGAGCACCGATAAGGACAACCCCTGTTGGTTTCATAAAAAATAGGAGACGGGGCTGGTGCCAGGATCCCCGTCAAATAAGGGGATGGGATTTCATCCAGTGCACCAATCCGATGCCCAATGTTGGGTCTTATCACCTGTCCTGATTCACCTCGAATTGTGCAATTTCTTGCTTCAGAAAAGGGATTCTTTTGGGGGTTATCAACGAGGGAAGCACAGATATCTGCGAAGGCAGGTTCTCCTTCCCCTTCTACCAGCGCAGCAACAATCGGATATTGAGCTAATATTACTTCTCCTAATTTTCCGGAGCAATTTGGGCCACCTAATACAATTAGCGGCAGTTTTGTTTTTGCTTTTGCTAAAAGGTTTAGGGTATCACAAATTTTTTTATGATTCCAGGCATAATCAGAAATGGCGATCATATCGGCCTCTGCTTTAAATACCGCCTCAGCGACCTCAGATGCAGGTGTTTCTCTGTTGTGTTCAGAAAAGACAAACTCCATATTTTCTTTGATCTTTTTTTGCGCACAAGCATAGGCTACCAACAAACCTAATTGGTAAGGTGGGGAAGGATAATAGGATTTTAAATCCAACATCAAAACCTTTAGTTTTTCCATTAACTAGACTTTTATTTTTGCGCGAATAAAATCAGCAATGGTCTTTATCGAACGAAGGTTTTCTTCGTCAACCTCATGAGCCTCAAATTCAATTCCGTAACTTTCTTCAATAAAATCGACCATTTGCAAAGCAGAGATAGAATCGAGGATACCAGAGGTAAGTAAGGGTGTATCTGAAGTCAATGATTCATGATTACCAACATAAAAGTTGGCCAATAAATAGGTTCTTAGGCTTTGTTCAATTCTGTGTTCATCAATACTCATATTATCCGATTTATCTGTGTTTTTAAAAGGTGGCTAATGCCACTTGTTGTGTTGGATGTGCTGTGCTCATTTGGAATGTAATATTAAATTCATAGGTTTTAGCGAGTCGATTATAAAATTCTATTCCAGAATGGCTTGATTTAGTGATCGGTAGATTGTCAATATACAACATATCTAATTCCGTATCTTTATTAAAAATCATAGTAAATAAAAATTTTCCGCCTGGTTTCATAACTTTCTTTAATTCGCCAAAGCATTGCTCGATTTGTATAAAAGAAAGATGCGTGAATACAGATTGCGCCATAGCAAAATCAAAGTGGCGACCAAAACTATCGAAACCAAAATTACGATCTGTCAATAAATGATATACTTTCTCGGTTTTTACTAATTCATTCAGATATACCTTGGCCACCTTTATATAGTCTTCCACGGCATCAATCCCACAGTAGCGATCAGAGTCCAAAAACTGGATTAAAGGCATACCAAGTCTAAGAATGCCACAACCAACGTCCAGAAAATGATGCTCCGGCCTAAGTCCGTTTTCTTGTAAAATTTTTGTTTGCCAATCCTGGAACATTCTAAATCTTCCCCACAAGCCCCTATATAAATAGACATGGGTTGGAGAAAGTCCTTCCCGGATAGCAATGGCCATCATTTGGGCAATTTCGTGGTCGTAATACAAATCCTCCCCCTGCCCTCTGACCAATCGTTTTTTCGGACTCAACAATTTGGCATATTCTGGCTTTCTTCCATTTAACTTAGACTGGAATCGAAGTTGGAATACCTTGAATTCCTTTTTCCATTTATACCAAATTGACTTTTCCCTAAGGTCCACTACTTCAATAGGCATAAGCATCCGGTCATAACCTTTTCCATTTAGTGTGGATTGGACAGGTGCTACGCCATGCGTATGGGCATACCTGAACAACAATACATCTCCAGCTTGCAGGTTTTCCTTTTGGGAAATATTAACCGCTTCGCCACCTCTAAATTGGTCATTGATTAACATACCCCCTTCCACATAATCCCGTCCATAAGAAGAAAGCATTACGCTTATTTGAATTTTAGAATGATCTAAATCCCAGTCACTGTGAATCGGCACGGAAACATCTTGTGAGGTACAAGCGATCCGGTAAGAGCTCACATATCGGAGATGTTTCTGCTCTCCAGGAGTATAATAATGGGGTAAATATCCCCAATCTATTGGCTGGCCTTCAATACGATTTCTAAAGGCTTGCAATTCCCAGGCTAAACTATAAGTCGTTTCTTCTCTGGGATTATTCCAAAAAAAGTTATGATGGATTAATTGTTTTTTGTTTTTCAGAGATATATCCAGCCCTTGATAGCGAATATCCAAATACTTATTAAAATGATTTTGGATCCCCCATTTCTTTTCGTTCTTCCAAAAACACTGGAGATGATTTACTATTTCCATGGGAACCACTCCCCGAAATACAACATAACCTTTACCTAAATAAAGTTCCTCACGGATGGATTGGATATCTTTGTCTTTTAGGTGAAGCATAGTTTAAAATGTATACATTTAATAAATTGTATTTATTCTGTTATTTTTAAATATGGAACTAACGCTGGATATAGTTTTTCAGCCATTATTTGATGGCCGAGGGCGTTAGGATGATTGTCCCAGATAGCTATTTGAAGTTCTTCAATAGTGTAATCGTCGTATAATCCACTAAGATTAATAAATGGTACATCGAGTTCATTAGCAATTTTTTGGAATGGCAGATCATCCTCTTCTGTTTTTACAATACCCGGATTAAAAACGATAATCATTTCTACCCCGTTTTGGTAGCATAATTTTTTTATTTCGCCATAGCCCCAATTGATCATTTTCCAGCCCACTTCTGATTTTTCTTTATAGGACGCAATTTCTGAATATTGAATTTTTTCATTTTCCATATAGTTTTCAAAATCCCCGACCCAGGGAATAGTATCCCTCTCGTTTTGGGTATATTTACGGCTCCCACGCCCGATGGACAACCATTTTAAAGTTTTATAAATATGCGCATCTTCGCCCTTATGCACAAAAACCAGAACGTATTGTGGTTGAAAACTTAAAGCCTGCAAGCGAAGTTTTTCAATATGCCTAAATACAGACATTCCGGAGATGGCGAAGTTAAGTATTTCAAAATGCGCCGTATCCGATCCCAATTGGTTATTTAATTTATTTTCCAATACTTGCTCAAACACTTCCTCATCATGGACACCTGCTCCCATTTCAGCAGAGCCTCCAATAACGGCTATTCTCAAAGTATTTTCCGGTCGCTGCTTCTCATAATCCCGATCCCTTAGTCCCCATCGATTTGTACTGAGCCTTCCTTTTTTAAAAACTGTTTCACTGGAAGGTTCCAGTTCAGAAAGGAATCCGGTGTATTTCATTAATTCCAGATTCGTTACATTCAACCAGTCAATTGGTTTTTTATACTCCATTTGCCAAAGCACAGAAGAGAAATTATCTGCAAACATTAGTTCTTCATAATAGCCGTTGAATTGTTTGCGTTGGTCGCCCGTATTCAAATGGTGATTGATGAAGGGCTTTGTAGAAAAACCACAAAATCTTTTTACCTGCTTATCTATCAGTCCCGAGGATAAAAAAAGAATGCCGCCCAGCAAAAAAATATTCAGTAGCATAATCTTTTTTGGTCTTGTAAAAAAAGTTTTTATTTCGCTAAATCTTCCTTGTTTTTCTAGTCGAAACATCCAAACGAAAACCAGGTAAGGAAAAAAACAACTTGTAACAACAATACCCCAGTCTACTATTGTTCCCAGTTTTAAGGCACTCATTATTTTCAACCAGGCTTCTATGGTAGGGCTAATCATCAGGCTGTAAATCAGCGTCATCATTCCAAAGGTAAAAAGGATAAGACCAGAAGAAACAAAAGGACTTTGTTTTTTATTTTGAGCGAACAGAGTCCCTTTTTCTAGCTTCTTTTGCTGCCTTAAAATAGAAATTAACACTAGAATTCCTAATATAGCCCAGGTCAATATCTCTGTATTCCGAAAAGGGAATTCTCCCAAAACCCAAAACCACTGATAGGCATGAAAGAGCCAGTTTAAAATAAAAGTAAAAAGGGTGCCTACAACCAAAGCAAATATTTTTCCCTTTTTCTTAAATTTGAAATACAAGGGGTAATAGACAATTTTCACCATGAAATCTTTCCAGTAAATATTGATTCTTCTCCAAAGGTCATCAAACCCTTTGGCTAAAAACATATAGTTGAAAATATCCGGGAGGTTAAACCCGAAAAGTCGCAACAATCCAACTGCAACATTGAGTATGCCATTCAACCGAACCAACATCAGATAGGAGAGCACCAAATAGCGCAATAATATCCAAAAGCCAGTAACATCAGCCGCTGAAGGAGTCAGGTAATATAGAACTCGGTAAACCAATAACTGGATAAGACCCAGTACAACAAGGTTTAATCCTTTTTGGTAAATGACTAAATCTGCCTCATCGTAATACGTTCGATTAAATGTTTTATAATCGACAATCGGGAAAATCGGGAAACAAATATTGGGCAGCATAAAAAAATAGCTCAGCCTTTGCCAAACAGAGGCTTTTTCTTTTTCATATTTCAACTCATACAAATAAAGAATCACTCGGAACATAAACATGGCCCCAAGTACACTTATCATTTGGGAAGAGGCCGAAAAGCCTTCGGGAAAAGTACCTTTAGCCAACATATAATTGGACAATAAATATTTGGTATAGGCTAGACCTCCTCCTAAGATCAGTACACCCAATTTCCGAAGCGGGAGAGAAATGGGTAAGTGGCAGGTACCGACCATAAGCAAAGCCATTATAATAAGCAGTATGCCATCCCACCATCCAAAAAAATAAACTATGGGGACTAAAGAAGCAAAAAAGAAAAAAGTCAGGCGATGGGCTTTGGGTAAAACAGCATTGACTATAAAGGCTATAAAGACAATGGGCATCAATTGGGGAAGTCCTAAATGTACCTCTACATTAAATTGGTCAATGGCGAAACCAACCAAAGCCAATTGCAAACAGATCATCGAAAATGACCTAATCGAGTCTACCTCTTTCCACAATGTTTGATTTACCACAATTGATGATATTTTATTCTCCAGCATACTCTATTTTTTCCATCGATCATACCAATTCATAAAGATAAAAATAGCCCAAATTTTTTCGTGTGCTTTTTGGTCTAATAATTTTTGTACGTAAGTTGGATTAATTAAATGATCCTGAATCATTTTGGAATCCAGCCAATGTTGTGGGAAATATTTTAGGTCAAAAAAATGCTTTAGAGACATACCGAAGCCTTTTTTTGGTTTATAAAGTAAGGGTTTGGGGAGACGATTTTTCATCACTTCAAAGAGCAGTTTTTTATTCTTTTTTTTGCTGAAATAAAATTGCTCTTTTATTTGCATTATATATTCCGTCAATTCATGATCCAGGAACGGAACCCTTACTTCCAGACCATGGGCCATGCTTGCCCGATCGACTTTGTGCAAAACGACTTCAGGTAAAAAGTACTGATAATCTAATAGTTGTAATGATTTAACGCGTTGATTTTTCAAAGGATTTGAATAAGAAATAGAATCCAATAAAGGAGTTTGTTCCTTTAAGGCCGGACCAAATAAGCCAGCCAACTCATAATAGTTCCAACCGGTCCAGTTCATGGCACGTCGATAATGATCTAACAAAGTATTTTTTCCCGACAGTAAATTACGTAGTGTTCCTCTGGGGTGATGATACCAGCGGTCAAAATACGACTGATGCCATTTGTAACCCGCGAAAACTTCATCGCCTCCATCTCCAGCCAAGACCACTTTCACTTTACTGGATGCGAGCCGGGCCAATTCAAAGGTTGGCAGGAAAGAAGTCCCTCCCAGAGGTTCATCATAATAATAAGAAAGCGTTTCGAGCTTTTGAAAAAGAGAAGCCCCTACAAATTGTTCTTGGTGTAGTGTACCAAATTTTTCAGAAGCGATGCGGGCAGCTTCGTGTTCGCTAAGATTCCAATTTTCAAATCCAATAGTAAAGCTGTTGACTTGTTTACCCAAGCGAGAAAGGAAATAGGCAATGGTTGATGAGTCAAAACCACCGCTGAGCAATAAACCAATTGGTACGTCTGCAACAAGGTGTTCTCGGACAGATTGCTCCAACAACATGTCTACTTTTTCAACAGCTTCCAGTAGCGGCGTTTGCTGCTCCCCGGTTTTGATCGTCCAGTATGATTTTATGTTTGAAATGCCTTTACTATTTAGATGTAAATAGTGGGCAGGTGGCAGTTTATAAATTCCTTGCCAAATACTCTTTGGGGAAGGGATCGAACGATAGATAAAGAAATCACTAAGTCCCTGAGTATCCAGCTGTCGCGGTACTTCCGAATCTGCAACAATGGCTTTGAGCTCGGAGGCAAAAATGAAGCGATCCTTACCCGGATAATAATATAATGGCTTAATGCCAAAACGATCCCGGGCCAGAAAGAGCTCCTGTCTTTTGTCATCCCAAATTCCAAAAGCAAACATGCCTTTCAAATGATCCAACATCTCCGTGCCCCATTCTTCGTAAGCATGTACTAATACCTCCGTATCAGAATGAGATTGAAACTGATGGCCCTTGGATTCCAACTTTTTTTTCAGTTCCCGATAATTATAAATTTCTCCATTACAAGTAACCCAAATACTTCCGTCTTCGTTTGACATGGGCTGCTTAGCCTTTTCTGATAAGTCGATAATAGATAAACGGCGATGGCCAAGGGCTACCGTAGCCTTTTGAAAAAAAGCAGATCCAAATCCATCCGGCCCCCTATGCTGAAGGGTATCCCGCATTTGGTTAAATCCATTTTTATTAATGACTTGATGGTAATTTATTTGCCCTAAAATCCCGCACATATTGCTCTGCTTTTTCGATCTGATTTGTTTAGGTCTACTTTAGAGCATAATTAGCTCTATTTTTTTTGATA
>JBLHJZ010000143.1:0-9331 GCA_047619515.1 Saprospiraceae bacterium
GTAGGTAATTGTTTATCTGGCGAGTTGTCCCCTGCATCTCCAATGAGATACATGGTGTGTTTTATGGGCAGGTCGGTCGGTGCTATTCTGCTGATTTCCCAGTTTTTAGCCTCCTTGCTATAATTCATTTTGTAGTTCGCACAGGAACTGTAAAACACGGTAATCAGAAGGAATAGGTAAAATCGTTTCATATTTAGGATTTTGTGGTTCTTTTAAATGCTAAAATTTATTGGTTACTTTTTTTGTTTTTATATCTGAGCTAACACCTCTTTTATTATTTTAATTAGACTTTATTCCAAAATTTTTTGTGCCTCAGAGCAGCTACGAACGCCTAAACCCGAATAAAGTCTATTGACCATTTGGAGCTCAATACCTGTAATAATCTCTGGCTAACAAAGATGACCTCAAAGTGTTCATATTTCGATTGATTGAGGTTTAAGTTTTGAGATCCGACTTCAACGTAGTCTCAATGTTCTTCAAAGAGCCAAGTTAGACTTAAAATTAAACCGTGCAAAATAATAAAAAAAATTGATCCCTCCCTCTAGTTCATTACCACACATGGCAATCACAAGAAAAGCTCAGCCTATAAAAGGTGATCGCTTCACATGTGATGTAGTGATCGACCTACGGTCTTGTGAGGTCGCTTCGGAGCGATTCCACAAGACCGTAGGTCGATTACATGAGCGCAACCCAATCACATGTAAAACGATCAATAGCCTGTAATTCAAAGAGTTGAAGCCTTTCTTGCGATTGCCTTGAAATACCACCATTCTTTTTGTTAAAAGCATAGCATCTCTTTTTATAGGAGCTTTATAAAAACAATGCCCGGCTGCATTCACAACCGGGCATAATTCCTTTTCTCGACCCTCCTTCGACTCGCTGCGCTCGCTCAAGATGACAATGTTCGGAAGGACAATATTTTTAATTCTTATTAACTACTTCCTCGAGGTAAAAACCAGCCCAGCCAGGCGCCCACCAGAGCCCAGGAGCCAATGGCATCAATGAGGTATCCAATGGTAGAATTTTCAAACCAGACATGGTTAAGGTAAGTGATCGTAAAATAACCAATCAAACCAACCATAACTGATGCTATCAGGGCATCCATAAAATTGAGATTACCAAATTTGAGCAAGATCCAGCAAAGGAAAAATGCGGAAATGAAATCGATTACAAAGCCTCTCGTCATGTTCATAGGCATACTCATTTTCATCTCCGGATGGTAATTGATAGTCGCCCAGGGTTTGCCCATTGCCTGCTCTCTGATGGCCATTTCTTCTTCACTGGAGCTACCTAGAGGTACTCCCGGAACAAAGTACTGCCCTTCTGTTAGATTTTCGCTGAGTACTGCCAGAATCTTATCTTGATTAGGCGTATACTGCGTTTCTGCTTTGTGAAAGTTGATGGCTCCCCAGGAGATGAATTGCCAAATAAATAGGATGATCGCTCCTACGAGCGTGCCGATTAATTGCTTTTTCATTGTATTTAGTTTTGATTCTGCTATTAAGGTAAGAAGATTTTTTTGAATTTGGAAAGGGTCGGGTTGATTTTAATAAAGTGGTATACGTTTTTTTTGAATTGGAAGTTAGCTTAGGAAGTTAACGGGGAAAGTTAGCAGGCAACTCGAAGTTGCCTGCTAACTTGTCCAGCTAACTTATCTATCCTAAAAAGACAATTGATCATCCAGGCTAAGATTACCTTGTTGAAGACCGTCCAGTCGCTGGCGGAGCTTTTCGTCGATGATTGCTTTTTCAACTTTAACTTTGGCATTGGCCCGATGGACACCAATCTCCGTATCAGTCATAATGGTATTTCGGACGACATTAGTTAATAAAGTTGTCCTTTCCCGGTTGGCCATTTCGAATACATACTCATGTTCGTGGAGTAAATAGTCATAAGGGCTACGGGATGAAATCAACTTGACAAAAATCGGAGCCGTTTCTATCGAAATAAAAAGCAACATGATAAAAATATTAGCCAGCCATATTGCCTCACTTTGTTGCGTCAGTCGGTCAAGCGCATCCATCCTCGCAGCGATACCACCAAAGGCACCACGTTCGAGAGCAGTGATCTCGGATTGGATTTTGGTCTGCATTTCCCTGACTGCATTTTCTTTTTCAGTGATCAAAGGAGTATGCGTTGCCAGGAGATTATCTAATTCTAATTGCGCAGCATCGGCTTTTTCTTTCTTTGCCCGATAGATTGGGCCGAGGTTTTTATTTTTCGAGCCTCCGGTACCATCAGCTTCCTGGATGGCCATGAGACCTAAATTGTTTCGGGCTTTGGTTTTGATGTCAATCTCTTCTTTTAGCGTTTTGATCTCTGCCTGCGTGGCCTCAATCTGCGATTGATAACGGATCGCTACTTTATCTTCTTGTTCTTTGTACTTCTCCTGTTCCATGACGATGAGCTCCGCATTGATTTCTTTTTCAAAGATTTTTAATTCCAGCGGTTTGGAAATCACTATAGCCAACAGAACTGCCATCAACAGTCGCGGGAAGGCTACGCCGAAGTCTTTCCATACGGAACCCTTACTTTTCATACTGGAAACTATATATCGATCCAGGTTGAAGATCATCAATCCCCAAATCAAACCAAATATAAAAGAGGCCAGATAAGAGTCAAACACCGTAAATAAAGCATAAGCCGAGGAGAAAAAAGCGAGTACACCGGTAAAGAAAACCGTTGCTCCGATACCAATATATTTATTGGTGTCAGAGGGGCATTTTTCAAGTAAAGTCTGATCGATTCCAGAACAAAAGAGAAAGAATTGTTTGAGCATTTTTTAAAAATTTATAAGTTGATTAAGTATTTTTTACACCGCATACAAAACGAGCATAGTGCCCGTAACAGTAGCTTGCGATTTTTTCACATCATCTTTTTATAGTAGGAATTGTTTCTATTAACTGAAAGGCAAAGCCAAAAATTGCTTTGATGGAAAGGCAAGTAAGGAAATAATCGGATGGGGTTCTATTTTAATAGATTAAGGTGTACAATTGTAAGATGAATGTAGGGCTTGATGTTGAGCCTGCTACTATAAGATTCAAAGGTCTTTTTTGTCATAACCAATTCAAATCATCAAAGATTTTAAGTATCTCGCTATAAATTCATGCTGATTCATAATTTATTAAACCAATAGTCCGTATCATTGTTAATAGAAAGTACTATCAGAAAAGAGAACGAAAATGCAAAATCAAATCGACCTCGGGGTATTAAATGCTATGATCACCAATTCAAATGAAAATTTGATGGAGTTGAGCAATCAAAAACCTGTTTTCCTTGTTTTTTTGAGACATTTTGGCTGTGTATTTTGTAAAGAAGCCTTACATGACCTGGCAGAGAAGAAGGAAGAATTTATTAAGAAAGGGATTCGGGTGGTTTTCGTTCACATGTCAGACGAAGAGATAGCCGATGAGTATTTTAAAAGCTACGGATTGGAAAATGTTGCTCATATAAGTGATCCTACTTGTCAGTATTACTTGGCATTTGGCATCACAAAAGGTACTTTTTCGCAATTATACGGCTTAAGAACCTGGATCAGAGGTTTCAATGCAACGCGGGCAGGATTCGAATTTGAAATGTCTAAAAACCTTGGTGATGCTACCCAAATGCCCGGAATTTTTTTACTTCGCTTTGGAAAAATAATGGACACTTTTATTCACAAACATGCATCAGACAGGCCAGATTATCAAAAGCTTATTTCGATAGCGAGCGGTAAAATTGCAGAAGCGTAATAAAGAGGCTTTCGGTGGTAGGTTTTCGGTGGTTTCAAGAAAAAATTAATGCGCACCGTTTATTTAAAAAATATAGCAGCTGTAATGTAATCTCAGAAGCCCCGAATACCGAATAAAAAAATTCTAAATCTAAATCTAAAATTAATCTATGATCGGTTGGCGTTTTTCAGAATTAACAGGCGGGCAAGACGGCGTATCACCATTCGATCGCTTACTGAAAGTTTTTCAAGAGCTTCTCCTATATACTTCTGGTGATGTGAGTGAAGCCTTGAGCTGGCTGACAGAATTGGATAAAGAATATAAGCTGACCACTGGCGATTACGGACTGGCTGATTTTATCCAGGATTTGATTGATAAGGGATATATTCAGCAACAGGATGAGCAGAACCCTGGGTTTGTGCCTTCTGCCAAGATGGAAATCGCGATGCGTCAAAAAGCGCTGAATGATATCTTCGATGAACTAAAAAAATCTAAACAAGGTAATCACAACACCAAGCAAAGTGGTAAAGGAGACGAGTTTACTTCCGATCTTCGTCCTTATGAATTTGGGGATAGATTAGAAAACATCTCCATGTCAGATTCGATCCGAAACGCACAGATCAATCATGGCATCGATGATTTCAAACTGACACAGAACGATCTGGAGATACATGAGACTTTTTATCAAAGTCAGATGAGCACCGTCCTGATGATCGATATCTCACACTCCATGATCTTATACGGCGAAGACCGAATCACTCCTGCAAAGAAGGTCGCTATGGCGCTGGCAGAACTGATTACCACCCGATATCCAAAAGATACCCTTGATATTATCGTCTTCGGAAATGATGCCTGGCAAATTGAAATCAAAGACCTCCCCTATCTCCAGGTGGGCCCTTTTCATACCAATACTGTCGCTGGATTGGAATTGTCGATGGACCTCCTCCGAAAACGCAGGAATCCCAATAAGCAGATTTTTATGATCACAGACGGGAAGCCTACCTGTATCAAGAAAGGAAAAAAATATATCAAAAACAGCTTCGGTCTCGATCGCAATATCGTCAACCGGACCTTAAATCTAGCCACCCGTTGCCGAAAACTGGATATTCCGATTACTACTTTTATGATCGCCAAGGATCCTTATCTCGTTCGTTTCGTCGATCAGTTTACCAAAGCGAATAATGGAAAAGCTTTCTATAGCAGCCTACAGGGGCTTGGTGAGTTTATTTTTAAGGACTATAAGCAGAATAAGGGGAAACGGCATCGGTGAGAGAATTAGGATTTAGGATTACCCAAACTTAATCCTAAATCCTAAATCCTAAATTATTTCCGCAGGCTCGGATCCAGCGCATAAGCCTTATCCAACCAAACCTTCGAATTAACCTGATCCCCTAAATCCTTGTATACCATACCAATATAAAAATGGAGAATTGGGCTTTTAGGTTCATACTCCAAAGCCGTTTTATATTCCACAAGCGCCTTATCAAACTGTTTAGTATTCGCATAAGAGCTACCCAAATTACGGCGGGCATCTACAAAACGGGGATCATATTTGACCGCATTTTTATAGGCTTCAATCGCTTCTGTTGCCCGGCCCGATTCAAGATATACGGTTCCCATATTACTGTATACCTTCGCGTTTGGCTTCATCTTCAGGGACGTTTCATAATCGGCAATCGCTTTTGAAAAATCTTTTAACCGATAGAATAATAATCCTCTTTGGCCGTAAGCATCTGCATAAGCCGGATATAGCTCTAGAGATCTTTGGAACCTAAACATCGCATCATTCCAGTATTTCTTTTTCAGGTTTGGATCAACGGCAGCAATAGCCAGTTTATTCAACTCCAGGCCATAATGATAATTCAGCTTTGCGCTATTGGGCGCCGTTTTTATATCTGTATTATATAAGGTATAGCTGTTTTTCCAGGCAGCATTGCGTAGGATCGTTTTGGCACTAAAGGCCATTGCAATCACCCCTACGATAGCTAAAGGCATCATATACTTTGAAAAGAAGGCAGCAATACCCGGTAATTTTTTATCATAGACTGTCTTGGTCAAATGTGTAATCAAATAGGCAATCACCAATGAGAATCCTAAACTTGGTACATACATAAACCGGTCTCCGTAGGAAGAACCAATCTGGATGACCATATTACTAAAGATGGAGAAGGTGATAAAAAAATATAATATACCGAATGAAAGGATACTCCGTTTTTTAAAACTCATGATGGCATACACTCCCATCGCCGCAAATAAAACAAAGCTCAACAAGGCTCTCCAATCTCCCCAACCGACTGCTGTAAACTGTGGAAATCCAAAATCAGAACCGAGTGGTTGGGGTAAAAATAAATTTTTCAGATACTTTCCTGCAAACACAAATGCGGTCGCCAGTTGTTCCCCCTTATTACCGGCATCTGCCAATACATTATCCAACAGCGGAATATCTTCAGCGCCAGCAAAAACATTACCCAGCACTTGATACCTAGCAAACAGGTAGATAGCAACCGGAGCCAGAAAGACCAGACTTTTAATAAAACTGGTCGGCAAGTCCTTTTTTAAAAAGAAATAGCCAATCAAAGGAAAAACCGCTAGAAAAGTGATCGCACTTTCTTTGGAGAACATAGCGACCAGGTAGGAGAACACTGCTGCTACCAACCAGGGAATATGATCAAATTTCAGGTATTTCCAAAAACAGTAAATCGCCCCGATACAAAACAGAAAAGAAAGTATCTCGTCCCGGCTTTTGATATTTGCCACTACTTCCACATGCAGGGGATGTGCGATAAAAAGCAGTGTTGCCAAAAAAGGAAGCAAGGGGCTTTTGTCCGGAATCAGCTTGACCAGCGTCCAAAAGAGTAAAAATGCGGTGAGCGCATATAGTAGTACATTGATGAAATGGTGGAAACCAGGCTTATCCTCCATGATCTCCCATTCTACTGCAAACATGGCCAATGAAACCGGGCGATATAAGGTGCCCTTACTATTCCAATAGCCATAACGATAGGATTTGGTAAAAATATCACCGAGCCCTGAAACCCCTCTTTGGGTGACAAAATTTTCCTTGATCGCCGAATAATCGTCCAGCGCATATTCGTGATTCAAGGTATTGGCATAAATCAAAAAACCCAATAGGGCTAAAATCGCTCCCAGTATGATCAACTTAGGACGCTCAATAGTTCGTAATTCTTTGCCTACTATTTCTGAATAATTAGCGATTTTTACCTGTTTTGGCTTGCCAGTTTTCTTTTTGGACATATTGGTATTTCATTTTGTAAGGCTAAAATACTTTGTAATTGTCTTTTGTCAAAACTTAATCCAATTCTTCTGTCTTTTTATAAGAATACAGGGTTAAAAAATTAATAACCGTCAATTTTACGCTAATAAACAGTTAGTTAAACATATTGAAATAGCTAAACTGTAAACGCATTCTGTTTTAAGCTGTAACTTTCAAAATAAAAATGAAGTCAGGCAGCAATTTATTTTTGAAAATTCTTTAAAAAAAATTACATTTCTTTGCTTATTGTAACTATTACACCTACATTAGCAGAGCAATATAAAATTGCGAGAATAACAATAAATACAAGATAGCATTTTATAAAGAAAGGTTTAGTGTAATATATATTTCAAAAATTATTACCTGGCCTCGATAGAAAGATTTTTGGTTAAATGGTTTAAAATTAAATGGTAGTACTTTATTAAGGCCCTTCGGGGTCTTAATTTTTGCCAAATAACGACCAGATAACTAGTAAGAGAGCGAAGCTTTTTAATAAAGCTTCGCTCTTTTTTGTAGACTCATCTCCATGAGGCTTCCCTGGTATCTCAGTTACCGTTATCTCTCTGTTATATTATTGATTATTACGGCGTTTGTAATTGGGTATTTTTGGTAAAACAGGGGTAAGGAGTGAAAGGTGAGAGGTGATGACCTCACCTCTCACCTTTTCACTCCTAATTAAAACGCATATACTGCCGCAAAAATCACAGCTGCGCTGGTTTTTGTTGGCTCACCATCTGAATCCAGAAAAACTTCTTCGCCGGCCACGTCTACCCTAAATTCGGGAATTAACGTCAGTGCTCCTACTTTGATATTTCCTGAAAGGGTGAAGTCGAAAATACTGTTATCGAGTGTCCCTGTAATAAGTCCATCATCATCACCGATGTACTCTCCACGAAGACCTAAGGTGAATTTATCACTAATGGCATAGTTTGCATAAATAGCTGCGCCAAACCAGCTGGTATTGTCAGCTTCTGAGACGACAACTGTTTTGGTCGTTGCGTTTAGCCCCAGACCAAATTCTTCCGTTGCCTGAAAAGTCGCAGTAATATCTATCTGGTGTCCTTTTACATCGAAGGTGACGGTATCAAAACTAATCTCATCGTCTTTCCCTCCGAGATAATTCACAAAAACTGCCAGATCATCTTTGACAAAAGATAATTGCGCACCGAGGTGTTTTCCGGATACTTCGTCAATCTTTGAATCCGTATCATTCAATACTCCCAGCATCAATCCTACATATTCAGTTGCTTGAAAATCGACTTTCAAACCAGTATGGTAGAATGGTCCATTCGAAAACATATAAGAGGTACTGTAATTGACATTAGCTGGTGCGTCAATCACTTCATAGCCTACATGAGTTCCAAAATTACCGAGTGTGAAGGTAACTTTATCACTAGGTGAATAGGTAACATATAACTGTTTGATCGCTGATAAAGTTGACCCAGTATAACCATTTGCAACTTCAGCCCTTGGTCCAACAGCGAGGTCGGCTACGAAACCAACTTTACCTTCTTTGGATAAAACGACATTCGCCATACCTAAGGTAAAGGAGTTATGTGTTTCGGTAAAACTCGTTGGGAATGGTTGTTCATTGAAGCTATATTGGTAATAAGCATCAACGAATCCTGAGATAGAAAATGATTGATCTTTTTCCACTTCTTCTTCTGAAGGAGGCACCAAGAGTAGGCTTTCTGTTGTTGGGTCTGGAGCCATATCCTGCCCCGAAACCACTGCCATACTAAATAAAAAAGAAAAATAAATGAGTACTAAACATTTTGAATAAGTAATTCCTGTTGTCATAATTAAAAAATTTAAAGTAAATGATTTAATGAAAAAGGAATTTGATTTGCAGAACATTGGGAAATATTCTATTGTGTAAGAAAATTTATCCCAGGCTTTACTTAGGACTCCGTAAATTATATAATCCTACAACCATACAAATAATCTCTTCAATTCATCGAAAGAAGATTTGTCTGCTATCTAGATTTTACATAATTTTACTTTTTTAAAAGCAAATCAATTCCGGTTTGTTATTTAAAAAATCCATAAGACTCTTGGGGAGCGTCCAAACTTTTCCAAGGGTCTTTTTTTTAGGGGTGAGAAGTAAGAAATGAGTGCTAAACATGGAATACCACCCCTCACTCCTCACCCCTGAATCACTCCACTGAGTATCCAAACACAGGAGAAGTTTCTTTTTCCTGATAAGCTTCCATCTCATGCTCTGAAATATCCAGTCCTTTTATTTCTTCCTCTTCGGACACCCGAACTCCAATTGTTGCTTTGAGCACAGACATCAATATAAAAGAGAAAACAAAAGAGAAAGCGACAATAGAAAAACATCCAATCG
>JBLHJZ010000144.1:0-9288 GCA_047619515.1 Saprospiraceae bacterium
CTCTCACCTCTCACCTCTCACCTCTGATCCTAGTTTAGCGTAAATTTTATCGGGAGATTAAACTGAACTCTTACCTTTTTCTTTCTTTGCTCGCCAGGAATCCAGTCGGGCATATCTTTGACAATTCTTAATATCTCATTTCCGCAACCACCTCCTATTTCCCGGGCTATTTTCAGCCCGGAGATCGCCCCGTCTTTTTCTACCACAAAAGAAGCGACTACCGTTCCTTCTATTCCATTTTCTCTAGCCATCGCTGGATACTTTACTTTTGAATAAATGTATTCCAACATCTTTTTATCTGAACAGCTTTTTAGTTCCGATTCATTGAATCCCATATCTTCGCATCCTGAAAAGCGGGGCATCTGTTCTACGACTTCAAAAATTATAGGCGCTTCCACTACAGGTTCATTGGGTAAAACTGGTGGCTTAGGGTCAGGCATGACTATCGGCATTGGACGTGGGTCAGCAGGAACAGGGTCTAATACAATTTTAGGATTTATTGGCTCCGGTTCCGGATCAAAGATGATTTCATCGTCTATGAATTTATCTGTTGGCTTTAAGGACAAAGGGGGTAATTCTTTCTTTTCTCTTTGGACAGTTCGCTGGACTGGTATTAATTCATCTTCTTCCATTGGCAAGGGACGTTCGTAATCCTGATTCGGTTCATCATAAACCGTGTAATTAAATGCCATAACGGTCAGGCTCAGGGAAATGACAAACCCAAGTTTGAGATAAGTGCTTCTGTTTTTGTTTAATCTTGAAATATCTGGTCGATCCATGTTTATATTTTTTTAAATTTTGATAAAAGAATCCTGGTCCGGATATGTGCGTGACATACCGGCTGGAAGTTTAAATTCGTAATTTTTCGAAAATCGTATATGGAAAGCTTTCGGTTATATTGATGTGACGGAAGTTGATTTTGGTGTGTGAGGCTTTTTTGTAATCGGTATTAGGCTTTCGGTGCCGAATACCGGTTACCGAAAGCCGAATACCGAAAGCCGAATTCCCAAGCCCAGCTTTCCTTTGCTTTATATCTATTAAAAGACTAATTTTGCGGTCTCTTTTTTTTTAAACGTAAACTAATACTTCCTTTGATAGAATATTCCAGATTTCAATTAGAGAATGGCTTGCGGGTGATTGTGCATGAAGATGACAGTACGCCGATGGCCGCCGTCAATGTTTTATATAATGTCGGTGCCAAGGACGAATCCCCGGATAAAACAGGATTTGCGCATCTTTTTGAGCACCTGATGTTTAGCGGCTCGAAGCATGTACCGGATTTTGATATTCCGATCCAGGAAGCGGGGGGGGAGAATAACGCTTTTACCAACAGTGATCTCACTAATTTTTATGATACCGTTCCTATTGAAAACCTGGAGACTGTCCTGTGGCTGGAGTCCGACCGGATGATGAATCTCAATATTGATCAGCGGAGCCTGAAGGTTCAACGAAAGGTAGTGGTAGAGGAATTTAAGGAAACTTGTCTTAACGAACCTTACGGGGACGTTTGGCACCATATGTTAGATATGGCTTATAAGGTACATCCTTATCGCTGGCCGACTATCGGGATGGTTCCGAAGCACGTGGAGGATGCTACGCTGGAGGATGTAAGGGCTTTTTATAAAAAATATTACTGCCCTAATAATGCCGTCCTTGTGATTGCAGGAAATGTAAAAACAGCCGACATCAAGGAATTGGTCGATAAGTGGTTTGGAGATATCCCCGCCGGAGAACGGCCTGAGAGACAAATACCTGTCGAGCCGCCACAAACTGAATTTCATCAAAAGATTCATCGTTCTAAAGTTCCGGTTGATGCTTTATATATCGCATTCCATATCCCGGGGAGAAACGATGAAAATTATTATGCCGTAGATATTCTTTCTGATGTGTTGTGTAATGGTAAGTCTTCCCGACTGTACCATCGTCTTTTAAAAGATAGAAAACTGTTCTCTCAGATTGACGCCTATATCACCGGCAATATCGATCCTGGGCTTTTGATCATTGAAGGCAGACCAGCAGAAGGTGTGAAAATCGAGGATGCCGAAGCTGCCGTATGGGAAGAAATCGAAAAACTCAAAGCTGAAAAGATCAGTGAGCAAGAACTTCAAAAATTTAAAAATAAAATAGAAAGCTCCTTGGTGTTTTCCGAAGCCAGTATCCTTAATAAAGCGATCAATCTCGCCTTTTTTGAATTAATCGGCAACGCGAATATCATCAATGAGGAAGTAGAATATTATAGAAAACTTACGACTGACGATGTTTACAAAATGGCAAATAAAATTTTGGTCAAAGAGAATTGCTCGGAGTTATTTTATTTGGCCAAGGAGACCAATGAAAAAGGAATCAAGGAAACAAGTAGCCCAGTAACTCAGGCAACTTGACCCCTTGTCCCCCTTGTCCCTTTTCTAAAACTCAATCTCATCAATTAACTTCCACGGATTAAGTTTATTAAATTCTATATTAAAAGTGACTCGCCCCCAATAGTTTTCTTTATCACCATATTGCATTTTTATATTTTCAGAATTGACCAATGGAAAATACACGCCCATTTTTCCATTAAAAAACTCGAGGCTAAGCCCTCCGCTCCATAACACTTGATCTGTTAGGCTTGCATCCGTTCCCGTAGGCATGGCATTATCAAAATAGCCAATATCGAAATAGGGTTTGAGTGGTATTCCAAACGGTAAATCCATCGGCAGATCAGCTTTGATATTACATGCAAAAATAAAATTATTGCTTTGTCCTATTCCGAAAGGACTACCAAAAGCATTTTTCATTCCGCCTTCTTTGATGTTAATCTGTTGCGACAATAAACCACTCTGTTCACTCCTTCCAAAGAAAAAATCATTATAGGCATAATCATTAAACCCTTGATAGGTCAAGGCAAAACTTCCGCGAATTTCTCGATTGGATACATTGCCTGCTTCACGTCTTGAGTTTGTCAAAAATGCTCCAGCGAAAACTCTAAAATAAACTGCTTTTCCTGGTTTGTACAAGATGGCACTTGAGAAAGTCGCAGAAGCTTTTAGATAATTTTCATCCCCGGTAAAAGCTTTATAACTCGATTGTTCAAGTAGTAAGCTGAGACCATAAGGATTGGGTGCCCTTCTATTTTTAAGCGTGTAAGCCAATTGATAATATTGAGCATCTTCCTTTTTATTTCCAACATAATTTTCGCCTTCAAACTGTGCATCTTCATCATAGATCAAAATAACTCGGGCACTCACTTCCTGCGTAAGGGTTGACGCGTTTTTATTTCCAAATTTTAATTTTATTCCAGGGCTAATCCGATTGTACTTTTCATTATAATCATGTAGGTCATTAAAGCTGTAATTAAATCGTTTCAGGCCAACATCAAAGATAATTCTACTCAATTTATCTCCATCCGGAAAAATATTATACTTAAAATTTGCCAAGCCCGTCAGATCTTTCGTCTCAGGGGAATACATCGGCGCTACGGAAAATTCAAACTTATTGGCTGGTAAGGTGCTATTGTAAAAAGCCAGACCAAGCATTGTCTTATCGTAATTATTCCAGGTCACCAATGGAAGCCAGTAGATATTGGTCTTTTTAGAATTTTCCAGACCGGTAAAAAATTTAAACTTTAGCGGGTTCATGGTTTTAAAAGCACCAGCCGTTTTGATATTATTATTGCGCCGATCGACATCCAGTGTATAGTGCTCCTCATCAATCACCACCAGGTCATAATCTCCTTTTTGGAAAGTTATTTCTTTTGTCCCTTCAAAACCATCATACCATTGCGAATGCACTATTTGACCATCCTTAAGTCCCGTTACGGGAAAAGGAGACTGTACATCGCCTTTGTTTTCGACCGTCAACTGATATTCGTTCCCAGTGTCTATTTTTTTGACCGCATAATCAATCTTAGCATTAGAATTGATCATGCCATCAAATAGCCAATCCAGATTTTTGCCCGTTTCTTTTTCAAAATGGTTTCGCAAATCCTCCGGTTGCGGATGCTTGAATTCCCAAATTTTATAAAAACTTTTCATGACACGATCAAACTCATCAGTACCCAAATACTTCTCTGTCATCTTAAAAAACTGCGCAGGTTTTTCGTACCCTCCCAACCAATAATTAATGGTTTTAAAATCATTAGAAGGGGTCTCGGGAGCCTGATCCTGATTCCGTCTTGCCTGAAACAAATAACCCAATTCCATTTCTTTTAAGTCGGATGATTTCATCATAAACTTAGGAAGTATCATCAATTTGGTATTTTTATAATAGGCTTCGGTATAACGATGATCGTAGTAAGAGTTTAGCCCTTCATCCATCCATACATGGTCTCGTTCGTTGAAAGCAAGGATGCCATAAAACCAATTATGTCCCACTTCATGGGTAATTACTTCATCCAGCGATTGCGGATTACCCATCAGGCCAATCACTGTAATCATCGGGTATTCCATTCCGCCTCCGGCACTTAGTGCACTCTGTACCGCTGAAGCCTGTGGGTATGGATATTCACCTACCTGCTCCGAGTAAAATTGTACCGCCCGATCCACATAGTTGATCGCATCCTTCCACATCTCCGCTTCTTCATTGGTAAACATAGTCCAGGTATCGACCACCCGGCCTGAGGCCAATTTCACTTCACTTTTTTGCACATAAAACCGTTTGTCAGCAAACCAGGCAAAATCATGTACCTGCGCTGCCGTATAATGCAACGTTTTCGTTTCAGGACTGGACTCCGGGAAAGCAGAAAGCTTTGGAAGCGTGTCTACATTCGCCAAAACGTCATTTGTCCATTTTATTTTTTCCTGCAAAAAAGCTTTTTCACTTTCATTCTGTAAAACGCCGGTAGAACCGACCACATAATTGGACGGTAAGGTGATTTTTACGTCATAGCTCCCAAATTCGGAATAGAACTCTCCCATATCGAGATAAGGCATCGGGTGCCAGCCCTCTTTATCATACACTGCCGGTTTGGGATACCATTGCGTCATTTGATAGGATTGTCCTACATGGCCGAGCCGGGAAAAAGAAGCTGGTATTTTTAATTTGAATGGCGTACTAATAATAATCCGGCTACCAGGTTTCAGGGGTTTCTCCAATTTAAGTTTAGCAATATCCGGATTACCCGGATCATAGTCCCACGCTACCGCCGAGCCATCTACCATGAAATTCAATTGAGATAAGTTACCTAAATCAGTATCTTTGGCGAAGTAAAAACGAGTACTTCCGTCTCTGAGTTTTTGCTTATTGAAGGCCGTTTCCCGGTTTTTATAAGCATTTGCCCAAAGGTGCATATAGATTTCCTTGAGTTCGTCCGGAGAATTGTTGATGTATTCTATCTCAATATTACCGGTAAGGGTGTGGTCATTATCATTGAGGGTTACGCCCATTTTGACATTGACTTCTTGCTGAAAATAACCGGCTTGGCCAAAGGTATCTGGCCATATAAGGAGCATCAGTGCGAAAAGGAGTAGGGTGTTTTTCATTTATTTTGCTATTATACCTCTGCGTTTTTCTTAAAAATATAATTTATGAACCAGTGTACGCTATTTCTAGTGTTTTGCTTCGTTTTGGGTGCTTGTTCTCCTGCTCATCAAAACGCTCCCGAAAGTACTAAAAAATCAGAATCGCCTGATAGTACTTTAACAGTTGATTCGCTTCCATTCCCACAGTCCTGGCTAGGGTATTGGGAAGGGGAGTTGGAAATTTTTAAGGAAAATAAATTAGTCCAGACCCTACCTATGGCTTTGGAACTACTGGAGATGGATACTTCCAAAAATTTTGTCTGGACGATTATCTATGGTGAGGACAAAGAAACTGGCCGGCGAGCTTACGAATTGGAGACTTTGGACGCCGAGAAAGGATATTTCCTTATGGATGAAAAGAATACGATCAGGCTGGAGAGCTATCTTTTTCAAAATAAACTAATGTCCTGGTATGAAGTGATGGGTAGTCAAATTTTGAGCATTCAGGAATTGCAGGGGGATCAAATGATCTTCGAAATTATATTTGGGAGTAGTGAGCCGGTGAGTATTACAGGAGACCAGCAATTTGATGGCGAGGATATCCCGGCTGTAAAAACTTTCCCGATAGGCGGGTATCAACGGGCGATTTTGAAGAAAGCGCAATAAAAAACCTTGTCGAGAGAGTAAGCCCGACAAGGCAACAAGACTATGGACACCCTATGACTGTTCTTTTAGAACCTAACCCATAGTTGTTATAGATCACCGAGATGACCTTGGTCAAAGATGCAAAAAATTGGGCTAGCAATCAACAAATTAACTTGTTATCAGTTAAAATCGTCCGATCCCCTAATTTCTCAAACTATTATATATTATAGATACAAATGATAACTTAGCAAAAAGGGGCAATTCAAGCCCTTATTTTGTTAATTAATTCAGACTGCGAACTACAAAAGCTCGTAACTAAAGTTAATTAGTGGCGATTATATTCTTTTTTTCTTCCCATTTCCAGGCGCTCTTCATGATATCTTCGATGTTTCTGGCAGGATTCCACCCCAGGATATTAAGTGCTTTATCATTATTGGCATAGATCGCTACCACATCCCCTTCTCTACGTGGAGCTATCCTGTAATTGAGTTTTTTGCCGGAAATCTTTTCAAAGGCCTGAATAGCTTCAATGACGGTCACTCCTTTCCCTATACCAAGATTAAAGACTTCGTAATTTGAGGTGTTTTTATTGTCGAAAAGAAACTCAACAGCTTTAGTATGTGCATTGGCAATATCCATCACATGGATGTAGTCCCGGATGCAGCTTCCATCTCTTGTATCATAATCATCGCCAAAAACCACCATACTTTCTCTTTTACCTATCGCTGTTTCAGTGATCACCGGGACAAGACTCAGTGCAATAGCCTTAGGGCGCTCTCCAATCAAAGTAGTCTCATGTGCGCCTCCGGGATTAAAATACCGAAGCATGACAGAACTTGTATTCGGATTATTTACCGCAAAGTCTTTGACCATTTGCTCTCCTATTTGTTTGGTGCGGGCATAAGGGCTTTCGGCTTCTTCAAAAGGGGTCTCCTCCGTTACTGGTAGTTCTTTTGCATTTCCATAAACCGAACAACTCGAAGAAAAGATAAAGCCTTTCACATCATACAACTTGCAGCATTCTAGCATGTTGAGTAAGGAATTGAGGTTGTTCCGGAAATATCGCAAAGGTTGAGTGACCGACTCGCCAACGCTTTTTAAGGCTGCAAAGTGAATGATTCCATTAATGTCAGGATGCTCTTCAAATATCTTTTTGGTCGCAGCCAAATCACATAAATCCAGCTGGTAGTTTTTTATCTTTTTACCTATTATTTTTTCAATATCATCCATGACATCTGGGTAGGAGTTGACATTATTGTCCACCGAAACTACCTCAAATCCATTATTTACTAAATCTACAATAGTGTGGCTCCCGATATATCCACAGCCTCCGGTGACAAGTACTTTTTTATTAGTCATTTATGTTATTTTTAAAACTTGTAATAGTTTATATGGCAAGTGACATATTTTGCGGCTTTTAGCTTTTAGCAGTTAGCAGTTGGCTTCCTTTTATCGCATCCTAAAACGCACCTGAGGGAAGCCAAAGCTAAAAGTCAAGAGCTAATAGCTTGTCCGAGCTTAGAAGGGTGGCCAAAAAAACTATGCTTAAACATACGGCTTTCTCTTCTTTTTGTTATCCTATCCACATTTTTTATACTTTTACAAAAGTAAAGAAACTAATATGAATTTAACGAAAATTATTGAACAGGTCTGTAGCATTTCTATTGACGCAGGGAAAGAAATCCTAAAGGTCTATGAGATAATGGATGATATTGGTGTGGAATACAAAGCAGATAATTCCCCACTGACCAAAGCAGATCAGGCTGCCAATAAAAAAATCTGCGAAGGGCTCGAAGCACTCGACCCGGCCTTTCCTATTATTTCTGAGGAAAACAAGCTGGTCAGCTATGCTGAACGTAGCCAATACGACTATTACTGGCTCGTCGATCCGCTTGACGGCACCAAGGAATTCATCAAACGCAATGGTGAGTTCACCGTCAATATTGCCCTGATCAAAGGTCAAATGCCTGTAGCAGGGGTGGTCTATGTACCCGTGACTCAGGAGCTTTTTTGGGCCATTAAGGATCAGGGAGCTTTTTATAGTAAAGATGGTGTGGAACAAAAACTATCCTGCGAGCCTTTCTCGAAAGATAAAAAAGGATTAGGAATTGTTTGTTCCCGTTCTCATCTCAACGAGTCTACGCAATCTTTTATCGATCAGTTTGAGGAGCCAAAACTGGTATCAAAAGGAAGTTCTCTGAAATTTACCATTATCGCAAAGGGCGATGCGCACATTTACCCTCGGCTTGCTCCGACTATGGAATGGGATACAGGAGCAGCTCAGATCGTCCTGGAAGAAGCTGGTGGAAAAGTTTTGGATGCAAATACAGGGCAAGCGCTCCGGTATAATAAGGAAAACCTATTGAATCCGCATTTTATCGCTTACGGGAAAGTAGAGGTCAAAGGTCAGTAGATCAAAATAGTCAAGTCAATATGAGTCAAATTTCTGCAGTGGTCATCACCTACAACGAAGAGTCGAACATCGGGTCATGTGTGACTGCTTTGCAGAAAGTGGCCGCAGAGGTTTTGATCATTGATTCCAACAGTACGGACAAAACGAGGATGATCGCTAAAAAACTCGGGGCTAAAGTCGTGGAAACCAAATGGCGGGGATATGCTGCTACTAAAAACTTTGGCAATAGGATCGCTTTGAATGACTGGATACTCTCGATAGACACGGATGAAATCTTGTCGGAGGAGTTGATCGAAAGTATAAAGGCGCTGGACTTGGACGAGCAAAAAGTATATGCGCTGGATCGCCTGACTAATTTCTGCGGGCAATGGATTAAACATAGCGGTTGGTATCCGGAATGGAAGGTTCGTTTATTTCACCGTAGCCATTCGAAGTGGGAGGGAAAATTTGTTCATGAGCGGCTGGTTCATAGAAACCGGGTTTCGGTTCAAAAAGTAAAAGGTAAACTTTTACACTATTCCTATAAGACATTGGAGGATCATCGGGAGCGGATAGAAAATTATGCCCGGCTCTCAGCATTGGAGATGCAGTCGGAAGGGAAGCAAAGTAGTTTTATAAAGCTTTGGATTTCTCCGGCATTTCGTTTTATAAAAACTTTCTTTCTAAAAATGGGATTTTTGGATGGTAAAAACGGGTGGGTTATTAGTGTACGAAATGCGAGCCTGGTACATTTGAAGTACCGGATTCTTCGGGACTTGAATAGGCGATAATACTTTGGTAGTCGTCCTACAA
>JBLHJZ010000145.1:0-9280 GCA_047619515.1 Saprospiraceae bacterium
CATCGCCAAACCTCAATTCCAGGTTTTTATAATCAAAAATATATTTGCCTAGATTATATTCCGTGGATTGCTTGTCAATATCGCCGATGACATTTCTCCTTTTTAAAAATATCTGCACCTTAAGGATTAATTCCTCAATACTAAAAGGCTTAGTGATGTAATCGTCAGCTCCCAGCCGTAGACCATGGATTTTATCTTCCTTCAGCGAGCGAGCCGTCAGGAAAAGTATAGGTACCTGCTTGTCAAATTTCCGGATCTCCTGAGCGATCATAAACCCATCGACATCCGGCAACATCACATCGAGGATACACAGATCGTATTGATGGTTTTTGATCGTGTCCATCGCCTGTGTACCATCCGCACAATGCGTTACTTTGAACCCTTGCAACTCCAGATTGTCTTTCGTTACAAAACTTAGACTTTCATCATCTTCAACATAGAGTAAATGAGACATAATGTATTAAGTGATTTCGTGAGAGGTGAGAGGTGATCAGGCGAGGTCATAGCGCCCTCACCAAATCACCTCTCTCCTCAATCCTGATTAATTGAAAGTTATTTTAATTTTAGTGCCTTTATCCAATTCGCTTTGCAAATCCACCTTCCAGCCATGAAGTTCGCATATCTTTTCGACATAAAACAAGCCCAGTCCAAAGCCTTTTACGTTATGAACATTCCCAGTGGGTACTCTAAAGAACTTATTGAATATTTTTCTATGATTCTCTTTATCGATTCCGATGCCTTTATCTTCAACGGTAAGCTGTATCCTTCCCTTTTCTTCAAACGTTTTCACGATGATTTCTGGTACATCTTTACAATATTTGATCGCATTGTCGATTAGGTTGTGAATGATATTAGTGACATGAAACCTATCGGCTGTGATGGCTGAAATACCTGAAAGCAACTCACTTTTTAGCACGCCACCTTTCTCCGTTACCGCTAATTCATTACTTTTTAACACCTCATCAATCAGATTGTGAATATCTACGTTTTCTTTATGTAGTTCAAAACTATCCCCTTCGATATTCGCCAATTGCAATACCTTTTCGACCTGTTTATCTAGTCGAATATTTTGCTCTTTGATAATCGTCGCATATTTATAGAGCCGCGGATCTTTTTGGATTACTTCATTATTTAAAAATACATCCGAAGATACGCGGATAGTAGAAATCGGGGTCTTAAATTCATGTGTCATGTTATTGATAAAATCTTTTTGCATTTCAGACAAACGCTGTTGCCGGAGAATGACAAAGATGGAATAGATAAAAAACAGAATGGACAAAAGCAGAATAACCGTAAATATAAAAGTCCGTTGCATTTTCCCAACCAAATAGCTGGAACGACTCGGAAATTTAACACCAAAATAATACGTCAGCTCATCGAGCGTAGGAAGCTTCCCCAAATCCTCCTTAGATACACCCGCATCCGTATAGCTGCAATAATTACCATAAACCATCTCGCGGCTTGAGCAATCAAAGATGGCATATTCGAAGTCAATATTCATCGCCAGTTCTTCAAATTCTTTATAAAGGAAATGCTCCAACTGCCCGGCATTGATTACGTCTTCCATATTGACGACGTAATAATTCGAGGAAACCTGAGTGATCAGGTTTTTGAGTGGCAGGACACTTTGGTTCAAATCAGATAAATCTTGTGCAACTCTTCGCAAGGCAATATTTACCGAACGATGGAAATCATCTTCTCGAAGATCCCAGGTCTGCATCACCCAATATGATTGTACCCCGAGAATCCCGATAATCGCCAGGGTTCCGAGAATCACCACCCGCCTTATTATGCTACTCTTCATTATTAGCTGAATTGATATTCAAATTCCTTTATTGAAAGTTGTTAAGTGGTCATTCTTCGACAAGCTCAGAATGACAGCCTTGACTCCTTCTGTTCTGCAAGTTACGTTCTTCTTTTAATTGTTAATACCTGGTTAACAGCTCGTTAACAATAATTGGAAACTCATTAACAGCAATCTCTTCCATATGTCGATATATTTGTGTTGACAAAAGAATAGCGCGTTCTTTATTTTAAAAACCCGAAGCTTCAAGTCTGAAAAGGCAAAAAAATTATTCCTTATGAAAAACTTATTGGTTTTATTCTTTATGCTCACTACTATTGGTTTCACTACTCTAAACGCACAGGATGCAGCCGCTGTCAAAAACAAGATTGAATCGCCTGAAAAAGCGGAACTGCTCAGTTGGGATCATATGACTTTCGAATTTGGAGATCTCATTCAAAATGTCCCCGCAGTGGCTACCTTCACCGTAACTAACAATAGTGACCAGCCAATGTTACTGAAAGAAGTCAAGCCAGGCTGTGGTTGTACCGTTGCCGCTTATAATCAAGACCCCATCCTTCCAGGGGAATCTACCGTAATCACTGCCACTTATAACGCTAAAAAGGAAGGAAGTTTTCATAAATCGATTAAAGTTTTAACAAACCTGAGCGACGAGAAGATTTCTTTAAGGATTAAAGGTGATGTAATTAAGAAGTAGCATGCAGTCGGCAGTCTCATTAGGCATGGCAATCGCAAGAATGGCTTCAATTTTTTGAATTACAGGCTAGTGATTGTTTTACATGTGGTTGGGCTACGGTCTCTTGTGATCGACCTACGGTCTTGTGATTGGGCTACGCCTTGTGGGTCGCTTCGGAGCGGTTCCTCAAGGCGGATTCGATCACTCCTCACCTGCGAAGCGATCACCTTTTTATAGGTTGACCTTTTCTTGCGATTGCCGTGTCTACTGAGCGAAGCCGAAGTACTGCTGACTACCAACTACAAAACTGCCCACTTTTTCTTTGCCAAATTCACCCTTTTTCGTAATTTGCCCCTGTTATGGCAGAACGATTATTTACAAGGCTAATATTACTGATTTGTTTGTTCATCCTGAGTGGAGGTCAGGCGACTATCGCTCAAAATGAATCAAATCCATTTGACCTGCAACATAGGCTCCCGAAGAACAAACTAATACCCAACAGTATAAAATCAGGCTCCAAAAACCCTTTTGATATCGAATCCCGGCCAGAACCGGAGGTATCGCCGATAGAAGAAGAGCAAAAACCACGCGCTACGATTGTTCCGCTCCCAAAAAAAACTGCGGAGAAGCCCAATGATACCAGAAGTGGGTTTCTTTTTTGGATGATCCTCGGAATGATGATATACCTGGCACTATTGGTCACCTTGTATCGCTCGCTCCTTGTTAAGATTTACAGAGCTTTTGCAAACGAAAACATCCTAAAACTACTCCAAAGGGAACAAAGTGCGATAATTGCTGCCCCTTATTTATTCCTCTACATTTTGTTTATCATCAGTGCAGGTATTCTTGCCTTCCAGGTAGCTTATCATTATGAAACGATTAGCTTTGAATTCAAAAATCTAGGCTATTGTATACTCGGAGTCGCTGTGTTTTTTTTATTAAAACATTTATTATTAAAAATAATAGGCTTTGTATTTCCGGTTTACAAGGAGGTTAAACAGTATAGCTTCACCATCACTGTTTTTAGTATTATCCTTGGAATCATCCTTATTCCATTCAATATATTCATAGCCTTCGCACAGGACTCCTTCACAAACCCAGGAATAATTGGGGTTTGTGTGGCTCTAGCTGCCGTTTATCTATATAGAGCTCTTCGTGGCATTTTTATTGGCAGTAAATTTTTAGCATTTCATAAATTTCATTTTTTTATGTACATTTGCACCGTCGAAATAGCTCCTTCGTTAATTATTATAAAGTTGCTGTTGAACGGAGCTAATATTCATTAAGACTTCCTATAAAATTCATTCTGAATGGCTATAAATGCAAAAGCTGTGGGTGGAACTTACAAAAAGATTAAGAATATTTTAATCTCACAACCCAAACCGGAGCGATCACCTTATTATGAACTGGAGCAGAAATATGATCTGCAAATTGATTGGCGTCCGTTCATTCAGGTTGAACCTGTACTTGCTAAAGATTTTCGTAAACACCGGATTCGCCCCGATGAATTCTCTGCTATTATCTTTACCAGCAAGAATTCAATTGATCATTTCTTCAGGGTTTGTGAAGAAATGCGGATCAAGATGTCTCAGGAAACTAAGTATTTCTGTATATCTGAGGCCATTTCTAATTATCTTCAAAAGTTTATTATCTACCGAAAACGTAAAGTTTTCACTGGTAAAAGAAAAATTGAAGACCTGAAATCCTATCTGGTAAAGTATAAAGCAACTGAAAAGTTCTTGATGCCTTGTTCTAATCTCGGTGCCAAGGATGTTTCCTCTTTCCTTAATGAGATGGAGCTCGACTGGAGAGATGCTATGATGTATCAAACGGTGAGTAGTGATCTTTCAGACCTAAGTGACGTATTTTATGATGTATTGGTCTTTTTCAGTCCACTGGGAATTACCTCTCTCTACGAAAATTTCCCTGATTTTAATCAAGACGGAACGCGGATCGCTGTTTTTGGAAATAGTACTTCTCAGGCGGTAATCGAAAAAGGGCTCACTATTAATATTCACGCCCCTTCACCAGAAGCTCCTTCGATGACCATGGCGCTTGAAAAATATCTCCAAATATCGAATAAATAGTATTTCGCCTTATCCTGGTTTCTACTTCATGATATTAAAACACCTAAACTGCCACGAACTTTTATCGTTCGTGGCAGTTTTTATTAGTATCCTTTTAATCAGAAATATCCATGATCGAAAACATAAAACGTCAACTCACCAAACCACTTCCCGGCAGACCGGCACAGTATAAAATGGCGCATGCCGTTCGTGTCAATTACCCGCCACCGCCGCCAGATGCCAGGGTTGCCTGCGTATTGTCCTTGCTTTATCCTAAAAATGACGAGTGGCATATTGTTTTGATAGAACGAATGTCCACCCATGAAAATGATCGACATAGCGGGCAGATTAGTTTTCCCGGCGGAGGGCTGGAAACCTCAGACGCTACCTTAGCCGCTGGTGCACTGCGTGAAGCCAATGAAGAAGTAGGGGTGATCTCCGACGACATTGAACTACTGGGTCAACTCACGGACATGTATATCCCTGTCAGTAATTTTCTGGTACATCCTTTTGTCGGCATGTTGAATTACACGCCTATGTTTATTCCACAGCCCTCTGAAGTAAAATCAATCCTGGAAATACCGCTCAAATTACTCCAGGACCCGAATACCATTCGAAGTACCCATCTCAAACTCTCCAAACAAATTACCTTGAAAAATGTCCCTTATTATCATATCCAAAACCATATCATATGGGGAGCTACGGCGATGATGCTAAGCGAGTTTCTCGAAGTTATAAGAGAATCTAAATAGAATCGACAGGTAGAGGGCAGTACACCGTGAAATTTGAGCCTGTTCAATAAATTGTGTCATTCACTTTCTCACACCTAAGAAGGACTATCCCTAAAGGGAAAACCCACCCGCTGACACACTTTCTTGAACACCCTAAAAATTTATTTCGTGGAGTTTTATGTAGCCAGTAACTTTATTTGCATGGCTGGTAATTTATTGAATTACAATACTTTATCATGCAAGTAAATAATTTTGCCCCTTACGAAATACCAACCATATTTTACACGGTACTAAGCTAAAATTCGTAATTTTGCATTTGATTGTAAACCAAATTGACCAACATACCACTAATGGAGAAAATTACGCCTTACCTGCCTAAAAATAAAGTTCGGATTGTCACCGCTGCTTCCCTTTTCGACGGACATGATGCTGCTATCAATATCATGAGAAGAATCATGCAAAGCTCAGGAGCCGAGATTATTCACCTCGGACACAATAGATCCGTCCAGGAGATAGTCAACTGCGCAATTCAGGAAGATGTACAAGGCATCGCGCTGACCTCTTATCAAGGTGGTCATAATGAGTTTTTCAAATACATGTATGACCTGCTTCAGGAGAATGGCGCCGGGCATATAAAAATATTTGGCGGCGGCGGCGGCACGATTCTCCCCTCTGAAATAGAAGAGCTGCATAATTATGGCATCTCAAAAATTTTCTCTCCCGACGATGGCAGGAAAATGGGGCTCCAGGGAATGATCAATGAGGTCATCAAATTATGCGACTTCCCGATAGGAATGAGTCTCAATGGCGAGTTTAAATCTATTTCTAAAAAAAATCCGAAATCCATAGCCCGGTTAATTACCGCTGTTGAAAACTATCCGGAGAAAAACAAGCAATGGTTAGAAAATATTCGAATAGATATTGCTGCTAAAAACATTCCTGTACTTGGAATCACCGGAACCGGAGGAGCAGGAAAATCAAGCCTTGTGGATGAATTGGTCCGTAGGTTTTTATTGGATTTTGAAAATAAAACGATTGCGATTATCTCTGTGGATCCTTCCAAACGAAAGACAGGGGGAGCACTACTCGGTGATCGAATCCGGATGAATTCCATTAATCATGATCGGGTCTATATGCGATCATTGGCGACTCGCCAGTCCAATCTGGCACTTTCCAAACATGTACAGGCAGCTATTGATATTTTAAAAGCTTCAGATTTCGATCTCATCGTATTAGAAACCTCGGGCATCGGTCAATCAGATACGGAAATAGTGGATCACTCCGATGTATCCCTTTATGTGATGACCCCCGAATATGGTGCAGCTACCCAGTTGGAAAAAATCGACATGCTCGATTTTGCAGATATCATCGCCATCAATAAATTTGACAAAAGAGGCGCTAAGGACGCAGTCCGGGATGTCAAAAAACAATACCAGCGAAATCATCAGCTTTGGGACGTTGCCACGGAGGACATACCCGTTTATGGCACTATCGCTTCGCAGTTTAATGACCCGGGCATGAATACCTTGTACCGAAAACTAATGGATACGGTCTCTGAAAAAACTAAAGCTGATTTCAAATCAAATCTAAAAATATCAGCCGAAGAAAGCGAAAAGATTTTTATTATTCCTCCTGCCCGGACTCGATACCTTTCTGAGATTTCCGAAAACAATCGTCAATATGATCGCTGGGTGGATAATCAGTGTGAAATCGCCCGAAAGCTTTTCGGTATTCAGCAATCCATTGAAGCTATCGAAAAACTTGACAAGGTTGAGCACAAAGAGACTATTCTAAACGGACTTAAAAAAGCTTACGAAGATTGGGAGCTTGATCTTGATGGTCAGTGCAAAAGAATATTGGATAGCTGGGCAGCAAAAAAAGACAATTACTATAGTGATGAATTTATTTATAAAGTAAGGGACAAAGAGATAAAAGTACCAACGTTTACCACTTCCCTTTCGCATTCCAGGATACAAATAGTTTCACTGCCTAAGTTTAAAGACTGGGGCGAAATCCTGCGATGGGTACTCCAGGAAAACGTCCCTGGAGAGTTTCCATTTACCGCTGGTGTTTTTCCTTTTAAAAGAAAAGGAGAAGACCCGACCAGAATGTTTGCTGGAGAAGGCGGCCCGGAACGAACGAACCGCCGCTTCCATTATCTCTCTGCGGATATGCCGGCGAATCGGCTATCTACTGCATTTGACTCGGTGACCTTATATGGGGAAGACCCTGATCACCGGCCTGATATTTATGGGAAAGTAGGGAACTCCGGCGTGAGTATTTGCTGCCTTGATGATGCTAAAAAATTATATTCCGGCTTTGATCTTTGCGACCCGATGACTTCTGTGTCGATGACAATCAACGGACCGGCAGCAACGATTTGTGCTTTTTTTATGAATGCAGCCATTGATCAGCAATGCGAAATGTATATCCGCGAACATGGCCTGGAAGCAAACGTGGCTGCCCGATTGAAAGAAATATATGATGATAAAGGCTTGGATCGTCCTGCCTATCGTGGAGAAACCCCAAAGGGAAATAATGGCCTTGGTTTATTATTGCTGGGGGTGACCGGCGATCAGATTCTGGCACCGGAGATTTATGCACCTCTCAAAGCTAAAGCACTGTCCTCTGTCAGGGGTACGGTACAGGCAGATATTTTAAAAGAAGATCAGGCTCAAAACACCTGTATCTTCTCTACTGAGTTTTCATTGAAGCTCATGGGCGATGTCCAGCAGTATTTTATAGATCAAAATGTTAGAAATTTTTACTCGGTTTCTATCTCCGGATATCATATTGCAGAGGCGGGAGCTAATCCGATTTCGCAGTTGGCTTTTACTTTGTCCAATGGATTTACTTTTGTAGAATATTATGCTTCCCGCGGGATGGATGTCGATAAATTTGCCCCCAACTTATCCTTCTTCTTTTCTAACGGCGTAGATCCGGAATATGCGGTCATCGGTCGTGTCGCGCGACGTATCTGGGCAAAGGCGATGAAATTAAAATACAAAGCTTCCGATCGTTCTCAAAAATTAAAATATCATATCCAGACTTCTGGTCGTTCCTTACATGCTCAAGAGATTTCTTTCAACGATATCAGAACCACCTTGCAGGCGCTGTATGCTATTTATGACAATTGTAATTCCTTGCATACGAACGCCTACGACGAAGCGATCACTACTCCTACTGAAGAAAGTGTCCGCCGCGCAGTAGCCATCCAGTTGATTATCAATCATGAGTTTGGATTAGCTAAAAATGAAAACCCGATGCAAGGTTCTTTTATTACAGAGGAATTGACTGATCTGGTAGAAGAAGCAGTGCTGTTGGAGTTTGACCGAATCACGGAACGCGGTGGTGTACTCGGCGCTATGGAGACCATGTACCAGCGCAGTAAAATCCAGGACGAGAGTTTATATTACGAAACCCTCAAACATACCGGAGAATTGCCGCTCATCGGTGTGAATACTTACCTTTCGAAAGATGGTTCGCCTACGATCCTCCCCAAAGAAGTGATCCGCGCCACCGAAGAAGAAAAACAAGATCAGATCAGGACGCTTGAGATTCTTCACCAGGCTGGCAAAAATAATTCGGAAAAAATTCTCAGCGATTTACAGCATATTGCTATCAGCAACGGAAATATTTTTGACCAGTTGATGGAGGCTTCCAAGTATTGTTCGCTTGGACAGATCACGAATGCGCTTTATGAGGTTGGTGGGCAGTATCGGCGGAATATGTGATTCTCTAGGAGAGACTACTGATATCCCGAATTCGGAAATAATTTGAATAATTCAGGGCGTTGTTCCTTGTTTAAGGTAGACGTTCGGTACTTTGTACTAAAAACGATTTGATATAAAAGCTGTGTATAGGTGCTCATATTAGTTGATTTTATTCAATCCTTTTAGGATTGTGCGTTGATTTTATTTTCTTACCACGCATTATATGCGTGGCTATTCGAATTTAATCCCTTTGGGATTATTAAGCGTATGTTAGGAGTTTTGTCTAATTA
>JBLHJZ010000146.1:0-9244 GCA_047619515.1 Saprospiraceae bacterium
CCAAATTGAATTCCTAAAAAACCAAAACTCATATTCCAGATTTCCCAAAAGCTTAGCCTGGGTTTTAAGTGGTTCTCCTGTTTGCTCATCGTTTGTTTTTGTTTTAAAAAGTAATATGCAAAGACTCTTGGGCCTCGACCATTTTATATTATGTGCAATAGTAGGTAAGATTTTATAAAATAGGTTTCTATTTGCTTATCATAAACACTATTCCCAGCCCCGGAGAAAACCCTAAAACCTGATGATAGCTCGCGCCAACATCAATTTTTAATTTTTCCTTTAAATTATATCCAAGCCCAAAGCTAAAAGAACTCGGGTTATTCGCAAAACCAACTCTCAAGGCAAAAGCTTCCACCAGATTATATTCAATGCCTCCTTTTATTCGGGTATCGAAATCGATGTCCTTCTCTGCTTCTAACGAAACGATTACTTTTTTAGAAGGATTATAAGAAGCACCAATTTTAAATACGGTGGGCAGATTATCATTTTCTACAATTTCCTGCCCTATCGGATTCGCGATATGGACTGCCAAGAGTACCTCTTTTAAAATCTGTGCCTGTAAGCCCATTTCGAAAGATAAAAATCCTTTATTACCGTATTCCGGAATGCGGAAATTGATATAATTTATCTGAGCGCCTATTGCCAGATTCTCCAATAGTTTTCTTGAATAAGCCAGGCCAACTTTTTGTTCATTATAATCTTCAAAACCATAATAGTTTATATTCAAGCCGAAGACGCCGGATTTAGTAGGGTAGGCGAAACCAGCCGCAATACTCCGGATTTCGTTCAAAGCAAATCTTTGCTCCGTAAAAAGTACAAACGAAGGGTGACTAAGATTAACCAGACCTGCCTGATTTGAAAAAATACTATTGATATCCTGAAAAACTACAGCCGTATTAGCCATCGCTAATCCCCTTGCTCCTGCATTGGTCGTTAGCCCGTTTTGAGCATTAAGGTTAAAACTCATCATTAAGCCAGAAATCAATAAAAAGCATATTCCGACTTTTATAAAATTTGTGAATTTTTGCCTTTCTGAAAGGTAGTTATACGTCCTTTGCATCCTAAACATCGTGGAAATAATTTTGGTGAATCTAACTAAAATTTATAAAAATAGAATACTTTAAAGCCTATTTTCCTAAATTTGGAGATAAATTATGTTTTAATAACAACAATGATTTTACCTGACGGATTTACATTTGAACAAGCCAGCAACAGTGATATTCCAAGAGTGAAAAGCCTTATTTTTCAGATATTGGAGGAGTTTGGTTTAGTGCCCGATAACCCTCAGCTGGATGCAGACCTTGATGATATTGAATTCAATTATAAAGATGGTTTTTTTGGCCTTATTAAAAATAAGGAAAAACAAATAATTGCTACCTTTGCCTTATTCAGACTAGACGACAAGAGGCTGGAAATCAGAAAAATGTATCTCCTTTCCCAGTATCGCTCAAAAGGAATTGGTAAATGGATACTCCGTTTTTTGATCAGGAAAGCTAAGAAATCCGGTTATAAAAAATTAGTATTACAAACAGCAAGTGTGTTACATTCAGCTATCGCTTTGTACCACCAAACAGGATTTGAAGAAGTGACTACCCTGAATGCATGTCCCCGATGTGACCGTGCATTCGAAATGTATTTGTAGCTTTTTGTTATCACTTTTCAAAACTAAACAATATATAAAATATGACAAAATTAAAAAGAAATCATGCCAAAGCTGAAAGTAGCCTTGGTGGCGGGATGATTACTAAAGTGGGGATTTTTACTGCTATTATTGGATCCCTCTTCTTTTTTTTCAACAGAGGGTCAGGAACTGAAGCTGATTCCGATAAAAATTATACGATCGAGAATAATTTAGATGAGCCTAAGTCTGATACGGATATTAACTTATCCATTGCAGACAATTTTCTTCCAAGTTCCACGACCGGGGAGGTCATTAAGCGATTGAATTACACGCTTTCTTATTCCGAAGAGCATGAACAAGCAGAATGGGTCGCTTATAAATTAACTAAAAAATCTATTCAGCAATCAAACGTTGAGCGTACTGGTGATTTTCGACCTGATCCTAAAGTCAGGAAAGGGTCTGCTTCTCCGAGAGATTATTATAACACTGGTTATGATCGTGGGCATATGGCTCCTGCAGGCGATATGAACTTTGATAAAAAAGCTATGTCTGAGACGTTTTATATGAGTAATATGAGCCCTCAGATACGTAATTTCAATGGTGGCATTTGGCGGGAGTTAGAGGAAAGTACCAGGGATTGGGCTTATGATAATAATGAGATTTATGTGGTTACCGGGCCGGTTTTGACACAGGGCATTCGGGAAAAAATTGGCGATAATGGCGTCTCTGTCCCTGATTTGTATTACAAAATTCTCCTTGATATTACCCCACCGGAGATGAAAGCAATAGCTTTCTTAATGCCAAATGAAGTTAGTGATAAGCCACTTAGTAATTATACCGTTTCCATAAATAAAATAGAAGAAATAACAGGTATTGACTTTTTTTATCAGTTGCTGGAAGACGATACGGAAGAAGAATTGGAAAGTATGATTGATATAAGTCTTTGGGAAATAAGTGACAAAAGGCAACAGCTCCGCGTCGAAAACTGGAATAAACGAAAATAATATTTCGTATTTTCACGCTAATCTTTAAAATTAAATACAAGCAAGATGTCAAACAAAGAAAATTTCAGAAAAATAATCGAGCAAGGCTATACTTTTAAAGGAGGGAGTATCGATTTGGGAGGAGCGATGCTGGATGGTAAAGTGCTAAGCAATGCCCTGGTACGAATTCCGCTTAAGATGATGAACCGCCATGGTCTGATTGCCGGTGCTACGGGTTCTGGAAAAACAAAAACACTACAAATAATTGCGGAGCAGTTGTCGGCCAAAAGTATACCGGTTCTCCTGATGGATATTAAAGGAGATTTGAGTGGAATTGCTGTACCTAGTGCCGGGCATCCCAAGATTGATGAGCGTCATACGAAGATAGGGTTTCCTTTTTTAGCAGGGAGTAGTCCGGTTGAATTTTTGACTTTATCGGATGAGAAAGGATCGAGATTACGAGCAACGGTTACTGAATTTGGTCCGGTCTTATTCTCAAAAATTCTCGATCTTAATGACACGCAGTCCGGGATTGTTGCTGTTATTTTTAAATACTGCGACGATAATAATATTCCCCTACTTGATCTCAAGGATTTTAAAAAGACAATGCAGTTTCTGACGGGGGAAGGGAAAAAAGAAATGGAAAAGGAATATGGCAGAATTTCTACCGCCTCAGTGGGAACGATCATGCGGAAAATTATTGAACTGGAACAACAGGGAGCTGAGTTATTTTTTGGTGAAAAGTCCTTCGAAGTGGATGACCTTTGCAGATTAGATGATAATGGAAAAGGGGTGATCTCTATTTTAAGGCTTACAGATATTCAGGACAAACCTAAGCTGTTTTCTACTTTTATGCTCCAGATGCTGGCGGAGATTTATGCTACTTTTCCTGAAGAAGGGGATATTGAACAGCCCAAATTGGTGATTTTTATAGATGAAGCGCACCTTGTTTTTAAAGAGGCTTCCAAAGCACTAATGAATCAAATCGAATCGATTGTCAAACTTATCCGTTCAAAGGGTGTTGGTTTGTTCTTTATTACGCAAAACCCTGTGGATGTACCGGATGCTGTTTTAGGACAATTGGGTTTAAAAATCCAACATTCATTACGGGCATTTACCGCAAAGGATCGCAAAGCAATAAAACTGGCTGCTCAAAATTACCCGGAGACTGAATTCTATAAAGTCGAATCATTATTAACCGAACTAGGAATCGGGGAAGCATTGGTCACCACCTTAAATGAAAAAGGTATTCCGACGCCTCTTGCGCATACAATGCTCAGAGCGCCACAGTCAAGAATGGATGTGTTGACCAATGATGAGATCAATACCTTACTGATTGACTCCAAACTGATTCTAAAGTATAATGAGACCATTGACAGAGATAGTGCATACGAGATATTGGGAGAAAAAATTGAAGATGCCCAGAATGCCGAGAAACAAGAGGAGTTGAAAAAGCAACAAGCTAAAGCAAAACGATCCCGCGGCAGACAAGAAAAAAGTACCATCGAAAAGGTCATGACCAGTACGACTACCCGTCAAATTGGTAGAACGATAGCAAGAGAATTGACACGCGGGCTTTTAGGGGTGCTGGGTATTGGAGGTAAGCGTAGGAAAAGCAAATCTTCCTGGTTTTAGCCAATACTAAGAAGAATGTATAATTTACTCCTATAAAAAGGAGCGGCTAAACACTTTAGCCGCTCCTTTTTTAATTTCAACATTCCGTTATCTATCATCATCAGGAACAAATTTCGTCTGGATTTTTGTAATAGGTTCGTAATTATCTTTATATTTTTTCCAGGGTGTTTTCGTATGATTATCTTCTCCATAGAAGGTAAGTATCATTTCAAAAAAATTATACTCTTGATAACCCTGAATAGATTGTAACACCCGGATTTCTTCATCAAGGAATACCGTAGTAGGATAGACCAATCTTCCGCCGGTCAAGGCAGCGGCCAATTCATGATAACCTGCGTTTCCTTGTTTGATGTATTTGTATTCTTTATTATTGAACAGGATTGTTTCCTTATCTTGGGCATTGAATTTTACGGGGAGGTACATTTCATTGATATAGGAAGAGATATGAGTTTCATTGAAAGTTGCATTTTCCATTTTTGCACACCAGACACAGTTGTCAGTATGAATAAACACAATTATCTTTTTATGATCTGCTTGGGCTAGTTCCATCGCTTGTTCCCAGCTATACCATTGCACTTTATCCACTTTGTAGGTGAATGAAAAGGAAGCAATAGCGATAACTATTATAAAAATTGGAATCAAAAACTTTCTCATTTCTGTCATTTATTTATCTGAGCAGTTCTAAGGTTAAAAGCCAAGTGGAACAAATTTACTCACAATAAAACAAATAATCCTAGTACCCCCATACCACATACACCTACTTTAATAAAAGATTAACTATTACCCGGGATAATTGATCTAAAGTAGCTAATACAAGAAGTATGCAATTACATGTTAAGAAAATTATAAATTTGTTGCTACTTATAAAATACCATCAATTTATCTTGCTCAATTTTGAATTCTCTTTGCGGTTTCTGCTGGAGAATCGGAGCCCGGAGACCTTCATAAAGCAGGCTTGGACTTTCAAAGACCCTTGCTTCATCCCAAAGTCCAAGATGGATAAAAGAATCCAATAGTTTTTTTCCTCCTTCTACAATTAAGGAGCTATTCTTTTGGAGGTGAAGCAAACGTAGTATTTCAGGGAGTAGGAAATCGTTAAAAGGAATCGATTTATAGAGCAGGTTAAGCTCATCCGAAGGTGCTGTCTTTTGAGTAACTACCCAGGTAAGTTGATTTTGATCAAATAAGTTTAGATGCCTAGCCAATTCCAGTTTTCTGTCTAAAACTATCCGGAGAGGAGATTTTCCAAAAAATAATCGGTTGGTAAGATGGGGATTGTCGATCGCTGCTGTTTTAGTACCTACAATAATAGCATCAACTTCACTTCGCCATTTATGAACTAATCTTTTTGAAACCGGATTAGTAAGCCATATGGACTTATTATTTTTTCCTATAAAACCATCAGCTGATTGAGCATATTTTAAAATGATATAGGGTCGGGGGAGGGTTGCAAAAACAGTTCTTTCCCTTATTAAAGTTTTACCAGTATTTTTTTCTATCCCTGTAGTTACTTTACAACCGGCACCTTCAAGAATCTTTATACTTTTGCCACGTACGCCTGATGTTTGATCCACACATGAAAAAACGACCCTTGGGATTTTGTGTTTTATTATCAAATCTGTACAGGGCGGCGTATTACCATGGATACAACATGGTTCAAGGTTAATATAGATAGTACTCTCCGGGAGTAAGTGTTTATCAATAGCTAATACACTATTTACCGCATTTACTTCGGCATGAGCACTTCCATATTTCATATGAAAGCCTTCTCCGATGATTCTGTCATTATGCACTATTACCGCTCCTACCATAGGATTAGGAGAAACACTCCCACGTCCCAAAACGGCAAGGTCGAAGCACCTCTTCATATATAAAATATCGTTTTGTTTCATACAAAATATAAATTGAGCTCTTTTATAATATAAGATAATAAATTGATCGAGGTTTTTGTAGGTAGAATACCTATTTTAACAAAGTAGTTGTTTTTTTATTTTGATTCAACAATAAATTTAGTATGTTTGTAATGTGTTTTGCAGATAAATTTCTTATAATGCAAAACTTTTACTTGTTTCCCACTGCTTAATAAATTCATTTTACTCTCAAGCTATAACAAAACTTAAAATATTATAAACCCTTGCAAGGATTTATAGAGTTTTGTTAATTATCTACACAGAGAGAATAGAAGTTTGAAAGAAAAATGAATTCCTAATCTTCTCAATAAATAGCCCTAGAAGAAAAGAGAGAATAATTATATTTAATTAAAAGATTTTTTTTAACCTAAATTGAGAGAGCGTGTTATACAAAGTAAAACTAAAGAATGCAGATGACACCGTCATTCTGGATTCAAAGGTATATGAATACCTTACCACGGACGCCTACTTATCAAAAGTAGATTTTATTAACAACTTAAGAAGACATTCCAGCGGATGTGCAGTCTGGCAAAAGACCTGGCCAAAAGCTGGAGGTGGTTATAAAACGGAAACCATTTATCTTCATAAGTTAATTGCTGAAAAATTTCTGAGTAAGCAAAAATCAAAAGCGAAAAATCTCGTTGGAGCCAAAAATGGCAACAAACTAGATTGCCGCTTAGACAATGTCGTTTACCGATCCCGGTCGGTAGCAAGTAGACAGCGTAAAACCAGTTCCAAAGTTGGTTATACAGGTGTTTACAAAGAAAACAATAGATTTAGAGCTGTGATTTCTGTTAATCGCAAATCAATGCACATCGGAATGTTTGCGACTGCAGAAGAAGCTGCAAAAGCTTACAACAAGGAATCAAAAAAATTGTTTGGGGAAGACGGCAAGATCAATGTGATTAAAAAAGTATAACTTTTCGCATAAGAGAGAGTATGTGTTAAAAGTATTTGCTTTTGTGGATACAATACAAGTCAGCTATTCTTTTAAAGAATGACTGACTTGTATCTATTTGCAAAGTTGCTATACGTTAAACCGAAAGTGCATGACGTCACCATCTCCAACAACGTATTCTTTTCCTTCAACATTCATTTTGCCCGCTTCCTTAACCGCTAGTTCTGATCCAAGTTTTACGTAGTCTGTATATTTAATCACCTCAGCACGGATAAAGCCTTTTTCGAAATCAGTATGGATTACTCCAGCCGCTTGGGGAGCTTTAGTACCTATTTCGATAGTCCATGCTCGCACTTCCTTTACGCCCGCAGTGAAATAAGTAATTAGATTCAACAACTTATAACAAGATTGAATTACCTTATTTACACCAGGCTCACTTAAGCCCATTTCAGCTAAAAACTCCAAGCGCTCTTCTTTAGTATCTAATTCTGCAATATCAGCTTCTATACCTGCACTAATCAGAATGACTTCGGCATTTTCGTTGGCAACAGATTCTTTAAATACTTTCGTATATTCATTTCCGTCAATAACAGCAGCTTCATCTACATTACATACATACAAGACCGGTTTTGCAGTTAGTAGCATCATATTATTAAATACCTCTTCCAATTCACCTTCAACTTCGAAAGTTCTTGCAGGACTGTCATTATTCAAATGATTCATAATTCTTTCGATAAAATCTGCTTTTTTGACTTCCTCCTTTTGCCCGGTTTTGGCTTGCTTTTTCTGTTTCTCTAGCTGTTTTTCCACCGTTTCCAAGTCTTTAAGCAAGAGCTCCATATCAATGATCTCTTTATCTCTGATCGGATCTACACTACCGTCTACATGCATCACATTCGGATCATCAAAACAACGGATAACATGTACGATGGCACTTACCTCCCGGATATTAGCAAGAAACTGGTTTCCCAAACCTTCTCCCTGGCTGGCACCTTTTATTAAACCTGCAATATCAACGATCTCAATAGTTGTAGGTTGTATTTTTTGAGGATTGACAATCTTGCTCAGTTCATCCATTCTTATATCAGGAACAGTGATCATACCCACATTAGGGTCTTTCGTTGCAAAGGGATAGTTAGCAGCAAGTGCCTTCCCGGAGGTCAAGGCATTGAATAATGTAGATTTTCCAACATTAGGTAATCCGACGATACCACATTTTAAAGCCATCTTTTTTTTTATTTTTTACGTCAAAAAAATCCACACTTGTAAAGTTAAGGCTGAAAGTATGCTCAGCTAAGATTAATACTGCGAAAGATAATTTTGATCAAATTTAATAATAAAACTTTTACCTTAGAACCACGTTTAGGATTTCAGGCTGCAAATATATACTTTTTCAACAACCAGAACAATACATGAATTTTCTTGCCCACATATTTCTCTCTTGTGATGATGATGATCTTTTGATCGGTAACTTTATTGCAGATTTTATTAGGAATAATCAGGTGGTTTCATATCCACTGTCTATTCAGAAAGGTATTCATATCCACAGGCAGATAGATACATTTACAGATTCCCATCCAATAGTGAGGCAAAGTGTACGTCGATTGAGACCCTTTCATCACAAATATGCGCCAGTGGTCATTGATATTATCTTCGACCATCTTCTTGCCAATAACTGGGCGCGATATACAGGTCAAAGTTTGGATGATTTCGCAAGAGGTGTATATAATATTTTGAATAACCGAATGGAGGAACTTCCTGCGAAACTCAGGAAAAGACTCCCTGGGATGATACAAGGAAATTGGCTTCAAGCCTATGGCTCAAAAGAAGGAATGTTGTTTACATTAAAAAAAATGGATGAAAGAGCTTCTTTCCCGTCTAATTTTGCTGATGCTTTAGCTCATCTTCATCTCGATTATGAAGCCTATAACGAAGAATTCTGTGAATTTTTTCCTGAAGTGATTGAATTTGTAAATAAGCAGTGTAGCTGTTAACTTTAGCAAATGAAATTAAAAATCTATTCCTGAAACTTTAAATTAAAAATCTTGAATCTTGAATATTCCTATCCTTCGAAGTGAAGAGAAACAGTAAATGTTCTAGAAAGAATTTTTTGAATAACACTGGATTGATCCAATTCATTATTGTAAATAAGGATGTTGCTTATACCATGTGATACTTTAAACTCCGGTGAAAATAT
>JBLHJZ010000147.1:0-9200 GCA_047619515.1 Saprospiraceae bacterium
TTGGGATTTAATATTCTGTAAATGTCTGGATCACTGATCCCAAAGTTCTGATTTTCTTATGAAAATTTCTCACTTTGTGCTCAATGATCCTGTCTCCCGTCATTATTCAATATATTGCGGTAGGATCAGTGAGCCGTATTTCTTCTTCTTCAATAATTCTTCGTAACACTCCTAATTAGGAATTAGGAATTGAGATTGAGGATTTGAGATTATGGATTCAACAGGTCTATAAAATGATCCAATCTTTAAAGAGAGAAGATTTTTCGGAGGAGATAATTGTTTCGAAAGCAGCTTTTGGATCAAGGCTTAACTTTATCCTGGACTTAGCCAATACCTCAAATTTATCCACTGATTTTTTAGCACAAATCAACTTACGATTAGCTCGAAAGAAATATTTGGGATCGAGCTGTTTTTCCAATAGATCAAGCGTAGAAGAGATATTGAATTCTTTCCCTTCATAAGTTCTCACCCAGGTATCCCGATCTTCGGTATGGAAGTAAGCGATTTGCTCCGTCTTTATGGGATAACGACTTTTTCCACGTTTGCAGATAAAGACATGTGTGTAGCTCTCCGGTTGCAGTAATGCGCTGACCTGATGGATCGGAAATTTATTATTGGCGTCGTAGAATTTATTAAATTTTTCAAGACTTCTTCGCAGTTCTTTTTCTTTGATTGGCTTGAGCAGATAATCGAGACTAAGGTATTTATAAGCTTCGATGGCATACTGATCAAAAGCAGTGGTAATAATGATCGGGATAGCTGGATCTATCTTAGGCAGAATATCAAAGCCCATCCCATCCGTCAATTGAATATCCAGAAAAAGCAAATCAATGCTGGTTGTCGATGTCAAAAAGGCAATAGATTTTTCTACACTATCCAGTACTTGTACTATTCGAATATTCGAATCTATTTCTTTCAATAATTTTTCTAGTCGAACAGCATTTAGAAATTCATCTTCTATAATAACGACATTCATTGTTCTACTTTTTTAATTAGCGGCAAGCGTACTTGAAACCGATCTCCTTTATTTAAAAATAGCGGCGGGCTTGCGTTTAATAATTTGTATTTTTCTTTAAGGTTTGGAATACCGATCCCTGAGCTGTTTTGTCCGGGTTTCTCTTTCAGGCTATTTTCTATGATCAGGGAATCTTTTTCTATCTTTATTTCAATCGACATCGGATACTCACTTGAAATGATATTATGTTTCAAAATGTTTTCAAAGATGAGTTGTAAAGATAAGGGAGGGATTTGTTGTGAGGCAGTCGCTTCCTTATCAATCGAAATTTTTAAAATTATATTCTCTCCGAACCGTATACGCTGTAAATATAAATAGGAATCCAGGAAAGTCATCTCTTGCTGGATAGAAACTAACTTGTGCTGGTTCATTTCCAGGACATATCTGTAAATATCAGCGAAATGTTCGATGAACGCATCTGCTTTTTTTATATCATAATGAATCAGGGAAGAGAGGACACTTAAACTATTAAACAGAAAATGCGGATTCACCTGTTGCTTTAGAGAGTTGTATAAAGTTTCGATGTTTTCTTTTTCCAATCTTTGACTCAGCTCCCGGAGTTCCTTTTTTTCATCCTGCATATAGCGAAGCTCCAGTAAGGCCATGATAAGAGAAGCGCAAATAAAAAGGAACAGAATAGTTCTAAAAACAACCACTGCAGTCGGCAAGGCATGGTCTATGTAATGATGAATAAATTGGCCAAAGAACCATCCCAAAGCAGTAGACAGTCCAACTACAAGCATTCCTTCTGCAAGTATTCGCAAAAAGAAATGATCTTTCCAGTTTAATGTTTCATTGAAACGATGGATTATTTTATCAAAAGGCAATACAATCGCAAAGAATAACACCACCAGGATAGACAAATAAGCCAGCACTTCTTCCACTGCAGTAGTAGCACTCATCTCTCCTTCGTAAAATTCTTCCAAAGCCATTAATACGGCTATCAGCAATAAAAATAAGGCGCCTGAAATAATAGAATTTTTTGTAATTTTCACTTCAATAGGTACTGTTTAAAAAAAATGAAGATAATAAAAAAATGAAGATATAATTTGATAAACCTTTGGTTTGTATGGAGAAAAGACGGGAGGAAAGAGGAAGGAAAAACGGAGGAAGAAATGTTTCATCCATTCTCCGTTCTCCATCCTCCCAGGTAAATCAACCTTAAAATCTGTATTACTTAATGAACTACCCCAACCCAGCGGGTACGGAGTATCGTAACTCCCTAAACAAAGCCATAATAACTAGGTAGTCACTATATTTTTGAATAAAGGCACAAAGGCACCAAGAGATAATTCGGTTTTAGTGTCTTTGTGCCTTCGTGGCAGAATAAAATTTTGATACTTTTTCCAGAAATGGTCTTTCGAGACAGCCTCGAATTCGTTTGATTAAAAAAGAGACCGTTCCATTATAAGCTACTTTCCTTTTGTATCCTAAAAAACAGAACGGCCTCTTAATTCCTAAAGAATGAAATATAAATAAGTCCCTAAAAGCTAAACTTCAAGCCAAGACTAATCACATCTGCACTCAAGCCATTGCTCCTATCAAAGTGACTGTATTTTAATTCTATACTCTTGACCACAAAAGCAGGGCGATTTTTAAAAGGCAGCTTTACCCGAGCCAGCCCATTGACCGGACTATAACTGATCCCAAGGCCGTAGGAAATACTACTCAATCCTGAAAGATCATAATCCGAGGTATAAAAATCAGCAGCGCTATCATGCGCTTTATAGCCTTTAAAATATTTCGATGCACTTTGTTGATGGTACCTCACATGTGGCGCAATGGATAAGAAACGATTGAGTTTTATCGGCACTTCCAAACTCACCGTATGTCCTTGTATGCCCCAGTCGTCCCAATAGTACCTATAATACATACGCGTCACCAGCCAATCCGTAATATGCGCATTGAGTCTTAGCCCTATTGGGATTTTCATTCGGCTGGAAGGCAGTTTTTCGATCCTGGCCTGATTCTCATTAGCAAAAAATACCCGATGAAAAGGAGTCGATAATAAGCCCGTCATATAAACCCCTTCGGCTTGTATGGAAAGCTGCATCCTTTTATTCAATACCTGGCTAAATCCGATAGAACCATTGAAAGATTTACGTAAATCTGTTGGGGCACTCACTTCCCCTCTCAGCTCTTTCGGATAAATCAAATCCCAACGATCTATAAAAGCCTGGCCCGATAAACTGAAGCCCGTGTTCTTATTTTTCGACAGCCAGCTATAGTCCAATCCGACATTAACCGAAGCATAATCATACTCTCCACTTCCACCTATTCTAAAACCAATACGCTCTGATTCATTTAATTTGTAACGGAGACCTACATTACCATGTATCCGCATATCTGCCCCCGATTCACCAGATTGCAAATTGTCAATATTATCCGTTGAAGCGGAAGAATAATAGTCATATCCACCGTCCAGTTTCAAGGTCAGTTTAGGACTGGTCGGAATAGATAAAATAATTTTTTGTGTAAAGTCTGTTAGCTGCTCTGTACCGATACCGCCAGTAACTGGAGAATTATTTCCATCCTGCGTGTAATAGCTACTGAGAAAATCAATATCTATTGCTTTCCAGTCGGGGCGCTCATAATAAGAATGATCTACTTCGGTGCTATCCTTAAAGAGCTGCTTGTCGTTTTTATTGCCAAATAGTTTGCCCAGAAATTGTGCCTTTATATCTTGCAGGCACATAAAGAGGACAAAGAAGGCAGTCAGGGCCATTAATTGCATCCGCAACCTCCTCCTACTTTACCTCCGTTAGCTCCGGAAGCACCTTCTCGGTAAGTTTGAAAATTGGTCTCGAAAAAATCCAGTTTATTGGCTTCCAGCGCCATAGATGAATCGTTGAGATACATTTTTTGATAAGGCTTTACGGAACTGCAAGAGCTGCATACAGCCAGTAAAGTAATAAGCCCGAATAAAGCCATTTTCCATTTTTGTTTTAGCATAATTCTATGTTTTGAATAGTCATTAACAATACTCCGGTAATTTTTTGGACACAGAGACCACGAAGAAGATACAAATCCCATAAAGTGCTGAATATCAATTACTTATATTTTCTTACCTTTTATTTAAACGTCTTCATATGTCTGTGATTATCAATCAGATAGAAAAATTTCCGAGCCATTCATTAAACCCTTAGAAAAATAAACGGCATCGTCTTTATCGATTACCAAACATTCTACCCCATTGAGGCGATTCACTAGATTGATTCCTGCCTTTGGCCCCATCACTGTAATAGCAGTGGCCAGCGCATCTCCGAATTCCGGGCTTGGAGAAAAGACAGAAACATTTTTAACGAATTCAACCGGAAGCCCCGTTCTCGGATCTATGATATGAGAATATCGTTTTCCTTTTATCATCGTATACTGCTCATAATTACCAGAGGTCACCACCGAGCCATTCGGAATCGATATTTCAAACAAGGATATACTCCGGTCTTTAGGTGAAGGGATATTGACCGTCCACTGATCTTTATTGGGTGGCCTCCCCCAACTCATCAAGTCACCCGAAGCATTGACCAAGCCACTTTTAATACCCATAGATTTCATTACACGATATGCGCTATGTGCTGCATAGCCTTTGCCGATGCCACCAAAGCCAATCTTCATTCCTTTTTTCCTTAGCAAGACGCTTTGCTTTTGATGGTCTAAGTCGATTAATTGATAGTTGATTAAATCCCTAAGTTCGTGGATAAGCTCCAGGGGAAGCCATTCGTTTTCTTGATTATTAAAATCCCAATAGTATCTGGCTAGTGTTCCGCTGATATCAAAAGCGCCTGCGGTCATATCAGAGACCTTTAAACTACGGTCAATCAGGTCAAATAATTCCTTGTCAACTGACACCGGTGCTATTCCTGCATTATTATTGATCATTGCGGTTTGCGAATCCGTCCGCCACGAAGAAATCAATTTTTCAATCCGGTCAATTTCTCGTTCTCCTGCCCGGATACCTTCCCAGGCTTTATGCGGATCGGTATCAATCGCTGTCAGTACAAAATGACAGCCCATTAGTTTGACGGAATAGTGATGGGCTTTTAGAGATTCTTTGACTTTTGCTACGAACATATTATTATTGTTTTTCAAGTTGTGAATCAATTAAATGGATAAACTCATCGGGGGTCATGTATTCAACATATTTTACTTCGACAATGATTTCCCCTTCAACGTTGAACAATAATACTTTTGGAAAGACCCCTTCCTTGTTATATCGTTCTGCCAATTCGTCGTTTTGTTGTTGCTGTGTCTTTGATAATTTATTTTTCCTTTTGTAAGGAAAATCTACTTCATGTATCAGGAGTCGATTGGAACTGTAATTCGTAAAAGCCTCGTTCGAAAGGATTTTTTGCTTGAGCTGCATACAGGGCTTACACCAATCTGAGCCAGAAAAAACCATAAGAACATACTTCCCTTCTTCCGGGGCTTTTTGAAAGCTTGATAGGATGTTATTATCGATGGACTGTGCCTTTACGGAAAATCCTGTAGTCAGGAAAAGAATAAAAATCGAAATGGAATACTTCATGTGTTTAATTTTTTAGTTTAAACCACAAAGCTGCAGTGCTCAGTATTTGATGGAGAAGTCAGTAGATTGGAACGGGAATTTTATGCGCTGAAGCAGGTAATTTGCTGTTTGAAAAAGAGGCTTTTATATTTCATTCATTCGTTATCACCCGTACGGGAAATTCGTTTGATTAAACTGTTTTCTATTGATCGATTTTGTATTTCACTTTAGTTTCCTTGTTCAACTTATAGACACCATTTTGGTCAAATTTTTCAATAATTTGTTCTGTAGTGAGAATAGGCCATATTTTGGCTCGATGATCGGAGCCCGAAGTCAAGATCGATTTATCGTCCGGAGAAAAATTTACGTCATTGATGGTATTTGTATGACCGACCATATCTGAAACCAGGGTGCCATCTATGGCCCATATTTTTGCTGTATTATCAGAAGAAGAAGTAGCGATAATATAACCTTCATTAGAAAAAATAGCTTTTGATAAGGGGCTTTCATGGCCAGACAATGTGGAAACTAAGTCTCCTTTTCGATTCCATACTTTTGCCGTTTTATCTTTTGAAGCCGTTACAATATATTCTCCATCGGAAGATACATCAATCGTCACCAAACCATCTGAATGTCCTGCCAAAATAGTGGATTGTCCGAAATGATGCCCTTCTCTTAAATCCCAAATCCTTCCGGTATTATCAGAAGAAGCAGATACAATATAATCATCCTCGGGAGAAAATTCAGCATCCACCACGGTACCCTGATGTCCTTCTAACGTTTTAACTAGTTGGCCATGCCTATCCCAAATTTTTACCGTTTTGTCAGTAGAGGAAGTTGCTATATATTTTCCATCCGACGAAAAAGCAGCATATAAAAGACCACCGGAATGACCCTCAAGTGTATAGAGCAAACGACCGTTGCGGCTCCATACCTTTACAGTATGATCATGAGAAGCTGTCACTAATTCCTGGCTATCAGGCGACCATTGTATCCTTTCGATTTGCCCGCTGTGTCCGGTCAAATCGGCAAGTAATTCTCCTTTTAGATTCCATATTTTAGCGGTATTATCAGCAGAAGCAGTAGCAATAAAATCATTGTCTGGAGAAAAAGATGCGTAAATTACTGCTTTAGTATGTTGATCGAGTCGGGCAATTTGTTGAATGCTTTGATGCTTGTAATCTAAATCATAAAGCATGGCAATAAGTGACCCGCAAGTAATTATTTTACTACCATCCGGAGAAAATTTCCCTTTAAAGACTTCCTCGCTTGCTACGGGTATATCAGTGACCTGATTCAATTCTCTTATCCATTCTTTTACGGTACTATCATCTTCTGAAAAAGTTAATATTCTATTTCCATCCGGAGCATATTCCGCACCTTTCACTGCTTCAAAATGTCCGGATAAAGTTGCCACCAAATCACCTTCCAGTGTCCATACTTTCGCGGTACTTTCAACTGAACCAGTCAGCAGATTCGTTCCATCCGGCGAAAAATTAACAGTATATACCGTAGCATTATGTCCTGTGATATTCGCCACTATATCGCCATGAAGGTTCCAAATCTTTGCTGTGTTGTCCGGTGATGCAGTAGCTATATATTTACTATCAGGAGACCAATCAACATCTTTAACTAATGCTTTATGTCCTTTTAGCACTGTTACCAATTGGCCTTTCCAGTTCCATATTTGAACGATTTCAAGTGAAGTCGCAATAGCAAAATATCTAGAATCCGGAGAAAAACTGATGTCATAAATTTTAATGTTGAGATTTTTTTCAGGATGAGTAATTACATTTTTTAAAACGCTACCCAGACTATCTCTGATTTGAAAGTCTCCGTTTGTCTGAGCAGTCAAAATATAATTTCCATCGGTAGAAAAGTTAGCGTAGCTGATGATCTCTTCCGTGTCATTTATTTGTTTTGCTTCTTTCCAATTTGAATTCCATAATAACACTTTCCCATCCTCAGCGTAAGTTAATATTTTTTGGCCATCAGAAGAGAAAGCAGCCCCTGTCAGGTTTTCGGTATGTCCTTCTAAAATAAATACAGGTTCAGAGGAAGTTGTTAAAGATCCGAGCTCCCATATTTCTGCAGTTTTTTTATTGGTCAGAGTGAGCAAGTATTTTTCATCGCGCGAGAAAAAAGATCGCTTGATCGGTTTTTTGTTGTTGATATCAAAGGTCCGAATCAGGATTCCCTCTTTATCCATCAGGCAGGCTTTCTTGTTCCAGGAATTTGCAATAATATAATTGGCCAGCGGAGAATAATAGGCGGAAAGTAGGGTCTTGCTTTGGCAGTTCAGGTCTCTGACATAAAAATAGTGAGCCGGTTCTCCCGTACTTTTGTAACAAACAGAAAAAAGTCCTTTTCGTGCTTCCGTATTATCATCAATATCAAGCGCTGCTTTAGCCAAACCAAATCCCTGAGTCACATTATTATTATTCTGCGTTTCAAAAATAGAATGAGCGGTAAGGGCATTGGATTTTGCGATCCTTGTTTGGGTTTTTGCTTCTGTATTTTTTTTAACAGCCCAAGCTAAAGCAATAAGCGCAATAAAAAACAACAAGAATCCTAAAGCTGCTAAAAAATAAGCTCTGCGTTGCTTTTTCGATAGTATTATTAAGGCTTCATGCTCCTCTTTAAGCTTTTTGGCTAAAGCGTCTTTTTCTTCCTTTTTTCTTCGCTTTTCATAAGATTTCAAAATAGGAGATACTAAAGTATCGTGGCTTACCTCGTAGGCTTTGCCAAGATGTGTGGTTTCGGCCCTGATAATTCGGCTCTCTCTCAAGCGGTTTAAAAGGTCGACCGGGATTTTATACTGACTGATTATTCCCGCTTCCGATACGCTTACCCTGCTCCCATCGATAATCAACCCTTCTTCGATTAACTTCCTGGCAAGATTTTGTTCTTCTTCGTTTCCTATCTTTTGGATCTCCGTTTCATAATAATCATTGAGAATATTATCTATGCCGGAACCACCACCGTAGAAATCCGAGCTTACTACTATTTTACCAGCTTCTTTCATTTAATTATATAATTCATTAATTTTCGTAAATGGAGTACCCCAACCCAGAGGGTATGAGGTATCGCAGCCCGCTTAACAAAGCCATAATAGCTATGGAGCTACTATATTTTTGATTAAAATCGTCAACCCTCCTTGACCACCTGACTACTTCCCTCCCTCCCTTTTCTTCACTTCCCTTTCTATATGTTGACAAAGGATTTGCAACTGAAAGGGTTCAATTTCACCATTTTGATTGCTTAAATGGCTAAGGATCTCCTGCAAGGTATCTTCCTGATAATCAAATGGTTGAACCCCAAAATATTCTCCTTCCAGTGTTGCCGGAGCAACGATTGCTTCTTTGGCCTGGTTTATTTTTAAGGGTTTGAGATGAAAACGATCCCTGAGAATAGTCGGAATTTCAACAGACAATTCATCCAGCAAACTCATGCGGTCTGACCGGATAGCCAGCAGTATTTTTATGGGAATAGGCGTAAACCAGGCTAATTGTTCCGGTGTCCGGTTTCTTCTTGAGATTTGGCGCATCTGCTGTTGTACCTCATCGGGCAAACGACCATTTATTAAATTAGCCAAAGCGAAAATCAATTCCTGCTGCTTCTCCTGACTATGGTTAAAAAACTCTTCAAATTGGTCAAAAAGCAAAATAGGCGTTAGATGGG
>JBLHJZ010000148.1:0-9173 GCA_047619515.1 Saprospiraceae bacterium
TGAATCCGGCAACGATTGCCGATAACGTTGGTGACAACGTAGGTGATGTTGCAGGTATGGGAGCAGACCTTTTCGAATCTTATGTAGGGTCTATTATTGGTACGATGGTGTTAGGTGCAGCCTTTATCCTTACTGACACAGGAGGAGCAGCTGAATTTGCTTTGACCAATGAATTCCAGGGTTTGAATGCAGTATTGCTGCCGCTTTTATTGGCTGGAGTAGGAATTCTAACTTCTATCTTCGGAACCTTCTTCGTAAAAGTTAAGGATGGAGGTGATCCTCAAAAAGCATTAAATCTAGGAGAGTTTATTTCTTCAGGTATAATGCTGGCTGCTACTTTTTTCATTGTACAATGGATGTTGCCAGAAACATGGTCGATTACTGTGGGTAGCGTAACCACTGATTATACTGCTCTTGGAGTGTTCTGGGCAGTGCTTGCTGGTTTGGTTTCTGGACTTTTGATCGGTCTTGTCACAGAATACTATACCGGCACCGGTACCAAGCCTGTACAATCTATCGTCAACCAATCTGTTACCGGAGCAGCAACCAACATCATCGCTGGTCTTGGAGTAGGTATGATTTCGACAGCTATTCCAATTCTTATATTGGCGACTGCCATTATTGTAGCACATCATTTTGCTGGGCTTTACGGTATTGCAATCGCTGCAGTGGGTATGCTTTCTAATACAGGTATTCAGTTAGCAGTAGATGCTTACGGTCCTATTGCCGACAACGCAGGAGGTATTGCTGAAATGGCAGATTTGCCTAAAGAAGTAAGACAAAGAACAGATAAATTAGATGCAGTAGGTAATACGACTGCTGCAATCGGAAAAGGATTTGCAATTGGTTCTGCTGCATTGACAACTTTGGCATTATTTGCGGCCTTTATTACCGCTTATAACGTAGCTCATCCAGAAGATACATTATCGGGGATCAATGTGATGAATCCTAAAGTAATGGCTGCATTATTAGTTGGAGGTATGTTACCTTTCTTATTCTCTGCCCTTTCTATGAATGCGGTAGGTAGAGCTGCAATGGATATGATCCAGGAAGTAAGAAGACAATTCAATACAATCCCTGAGTTGAAAGCTGCACTTGCTGTAATGAAGAAAAACGATGGGAAAGAAATGAGCGAATGGTCTGATGCAGATAGAAAAACTTTCGATGCAGCCGATGGGAAACCAGAATATGATAAATGTGTAGATATCTCAACTAAAGCATCTATCCGTGAAATGGTATTGCCAGGGTTGATTGCCGTTATTTCTCCTGTCATTGTTGGTTTCCTTGGAGGAGCAGAAATGCTAGGTGGATTATTGGCTGGTGTTACCGTTTGTGGTGTTTTAATGGCGATCTTTCAATCCAATGCCGGTGGTGCATGGGATAATGCAAAGAAAATGTTTGAAGAAGGAGTAGAGATTCAAGGCAAGATGTATTATAAAGGGTCAGATGCGCATAAAGCAACAGTGGTAGGTGATACGGTAGGAGATCCATTTAAAGATACTTCCGGACCATCATTAAATATCTTATTGAAATTGATGGCTGTTGTAGCGCTCGTTATTGCACCATTTATCTAAGAAAAGTTATTTTGTACTATAATGAAAGAGCCTTATCAATATTTGATAAGGCTCTTTTTGTTTTTCTGAATAAAATTTTCTGAAAAATAAAATTTGCCAATTTCGTCGGACACTAAATATCTTTAATCGAAAAGGCGTTATAAATACGTTAAAAAGGTAGTTTGGCAGGGTTATCGCCAAACAATTTACTTAAAAGATGGTATATTTAAAGAGGCAAATTTATCTTTGCTCCTGTTTTATACTGCTTTAACAAAAATAAAACTCAAGATTTTATGAAAATGAGAGGACCAATTTTCTTTTCCCTAATAGCTGTAGTTGTCGCTATAGGAATGTACTTGCCAACAGCTGACAACGCTGAGAAAGAAACAATATTAATGCAGACTATGTTGAGTGGTTTGGAGCAGCTGCATTTTAGCCCGGTTGCCATGGATGATGACTTTTCCAAAAAGGTGTATAACCTTTATATTGACCGTATTGATAACGGTCGCCGTTGGTTGACTCAAGAAGATATTAATCAATTATCTAATTATAAATTGGAAATTGATAATCAGTCATTGAATGGAACCTATGAATTTTTTGACCTTTCTGAACAATTAATCGATGCAGGTATTAAAAAAGCAGAAGGTTTTTATAAAGAACTCCTGGAAGAACCCTTTGATTTTTCAAAAGATGAAAAAATAGAGCTGGACGGGGATAAAAAATCTTTTGCGAAAGACAATAATGAGTTGAAAGATTATTGGCGGAAATCACTTAAATATGAGGTAATGAATCGCCTTTATGATAAAATGGAAGCGCAGAAAGATTTAAAAGAAGGCGAAGAGCTAAAAACACAGGAAGAACTCGAAAAAGAGGCTAGGAAGGCTACCGTTGAAACCTATGACGATGTCTTTGAGAGATTGAGTAAGCTTCGTCGCTCTGATCGTTTGAGTGACTACCTCAATGCCATTACTAATGTTTATGACCCACATACCGGTTATTTCGAGCCAAAAGATAAAGAGAATTTCGATATCTCCATGTCCGGAACACTCGAAGGTATTGGGGCAAGACTTCAAACAGATGGTGATTATACAAAGGTGACGGAAATCGTTCCGGGAGGCCCGGCATGGAAGCAAAAAGATTTGGAACCAAGTGATTTAATCACAGCGGTTGCTCAGGGAGATGAAGAAGCAGAGAGTGTTTCAGGATTTAGAATTGACGATGTTGTAAAGTTAATACGGGGCAAAAAAGGAACAAAAGTAAGACTTACCGTAAAAAAAGTGGATGGAAGTATAGCTGTTATTTCTATTATCAGGGATCTTGTAGTAACTGATGAGAGCTATGCCAAATCGGTGATTCTTGACTTTCCGGGGAAAGCTGAGAACGTAGGATATATCAAATTGCCACGATTCTATGCTGACTTCAATAGAAGGGGCGGGCGTAGTTGTTCTGAAGATGTTGCCAAGGAAGTTGAAAAATTGAAAGCACAAAACGTAAGCGGAATTATCCTTGATTTGAGGGACAATGGCGGAGGATCTCTTCGTGATGTAGTCAAAATGTCCGGTTTGTTTATTGAAGATGGGCCGATTGTTCAGGTTAAAGGAAGAGACCGGGATCCGGAAGTATTGGAAGACCATGATAGTAGTGTACAATATGACGGTAAATTGATCGTGATGGTCAATGAATTTAGTGCTTCAGCCTCTGAAATCCTTGCGGCGGCTTTACAAGATTATGGTCGTGCAGTCATTGTCGGTAGCAAATCTACTTTTGGAAAAGGAACCGTTCAGCGATTTATCGATCTCGATCAGGCAATCAGAGGTTATAATGATATTAAACCACTGGGCAATATTAAATTAACCATCCAGAAATTTTACAGAGTAAACGGAGGGTCTACTCAATTAAAAGGAGTAGAATCAGATATAGTACTGCCGGACAGATATCAATTTATTGAAGTGGGCGAGAGAGATCAGGATTATCCAATGGATTGGAGTAAAATCGAACCTGTTGACTACGCTCAAAGCGTAACCAGCCTTAATGGTCTTGAACATTGGAAAGCTGCCAGTGCAGAACGAGTGAAAAAGGATAAAACATTCCAGTTGATTCTTGAAAATGCTAAACGTCTTAAAACTCAAAGAGAAGATACGGATTATGACCTAAATCTTGAAGCATACACCACTGAAATGGAAATGTTGGAAAAAGAAGCAGAGAAGTACACCGATATGTTGAAGGAAATAGAAGGGCTTGAAGTAAAAAACATGGAAACTGATTTAAGCATTATCAACGAAGAAGAATCCAGACAAGCCAGAAATGAAGAATGGATTAAAACGATCAAGAAAGATATTTATATCAACGAAGTTCTCTCTATTCTAAAAGATATGGATGATAAAAAATATGCCAAAGAATAGCGGGTAATATTTTTTATTCCATAGAAAGACCTTTCAAAGTAGTACCTTTGAAAGGTCTTTCTTATTAGACTTTATTCCAGTTTTTTTTTGTACGTCAGAGCGACTACGAACGCCGAAAACCTAAAACCGAATAAAGTCTATTGTATCAGAAAAGAGGCATACAAATTTATATTCCCTTAAATCCGGGATGATTTACGTCTTTCTTAAATGTATTTATATTGAATTACCTGACACTTGAAAAAGTAACTAAAACCTACGGAGACAAAGTCCTCTTTCGGGATATTGACCTGCATATTAGTCGTGGAGATAAGGTGGCACTGGTCGCTCAAAACGGAACAGGTAAAACCACTTTGCTAAGATTGGTAGCCGGCGAAGAAAAGGGGGAAGGGGAACAATGTAAAGTCCTTATGGCTCGCGATATCAGGGTCGGTTATCTGAGACAGGAACCCAATTTTCCGGATGATTGGACAGTCATGGAAGCTATTTTCGAAAGTGAAAATCCAATGATTAGAGCCATCCGCCAATATGAAGAAGCTTTGCTGTATCCTGAAAAAGCTAAGAACATGCAAGCTGCTCTCACAAAGATGGAAGACTTGAAAGCCTGGGATTTTGAATCCAAAATAAAGGAAATTCTCTTCAAACTAAATATAACTGAACTCAATAAGGAAATAGGGCTTCTTTCCGGTGGCCAGCAAAAGAGATTGGCGCTTGCGAAATTATTGATTGATGAACCGGAATTTATTATACTCGATGAGCCTACTAATCACCTTGATCTGGATATGATCGAATGGCTTGAAGAGTATATTCGACAAGCTAACTTAACTATCTTTATGGTGACCCACGATCGCTATTTCTTGGAGCGGGTCTGTACGATGATCGTAGAATTGGATAAAGAGAGCTTGTATAAATACCATGGCAACTATTCTGAATTTTTAGAGAAAAAAGCTACCCGGTTCGATAATGAATCCGTAGAAGTGGAAAAAGCACAGAAGCTGATGCGAAAAGAGTTGGAATGGATTCGAAAAATGCCTAAAGCCAGGGGGACAAAAGCGAAATCAAGGGTAGATGCATTTGACAGAATCAAAGAAAAAGCGTCCAACAAAGTTGAGAAACAAGAAGTACAGATCGAGATAAAGGGTGCCCGCCTCGGCAGTAAAATATTAGAGATCAACTATATCAATAAACAGTACGACGACAATGTCTTAATCAAGGACTTTTTCTATAAGTTTAAGAAAAACGAAAGAGTTGGAATTGTCGGAAAGAATGGAGTCGGGAAGTCGACCTTCCTTAAGTTAATTACCAAAGAAATTCGCCCGGATTCCGGAACAATAGTCATTGGGGGTACCGTAAAATTTGGTTATTATACGCAGGATGGTATTCAACTCAAATCCGATAAAAGAGTCATCGAAGTCATCACGGATATCGCCGAGTATATCCCCTTGGAAAAAGGACTGAAACTATCTGCCAGCCAGTTACTGGATCGTTTTTTATTCAACAAAAAACACCAGCAGGTTTTCGTAAGCCAATTAAGTGGAGGAGAACGGCGCCGGCTTTATTTACTGACCGTCCTGATGGAAAACCCTAATTTTTTGATCCTTGATGAACCTACCAATGATTTGGATATCCTGACCTTGAATGTGTTGGAGAATTTTCTACTCGAATTTCCCGGATGTGTCCTCATCGTAAGCCACGACCGCTTTTTTATGGACAAGCTGGTGGATCACCTTTTTATTTTTGAAGGGGAAGGGGTGATCAAAGATTATAACGGGAACTATACCGACTACCGGGCAAATAAAAAGATTGAAGATCGTCAGCAGGAAAAAGCACCAAAGGAGAAAAAGGAAAGAGTCAGATCCGATGACGATAAGCCCAAACTCTCCTACCTGGATAGAAAAGAATTTAACCGCCTCGAAAAAGAGATAGAAAAACTGGAAGAAAGGAAAACAGAGATTACCGGCAAATTCAATGATCCCAACTTATCTTCAGAAGATATCCAAAAGCTTTCTGTCGAATTGGGACAAATAAGCCAAAGTATCGATGAAAAGGAAATGCGCTGGCTGGAACTTTCGGAGTTTGCTTAGAAAGAATAGTTTTCATAAAAAACTATTCCGTATTCAAATGCTTCGCCCGTCATTGATCATTGGATCAATGACGGGCGAAACTAAAAAATCTATTTTATTTCTTAGCCAACTTAGCAATTACTTCCTCCAATTCATCTTCATCACCAGGAAGGTATCCTGAATGATCCCAAACAATCTTTCCATTTTGATCAATCAAAAACGTCTGGGGAATAGTTTGAAAACTGAAAGCGTTTTGAGCCTCCTGCTCATTGGCACTAAGTACTGTATATTCCCAGCCTTTGGTTTCTACGATACCAGGTACTTTAGCCAAAGCACGTCGGGTGTCAATAGTGATAGCTAGTAGTTCCACACCATAGTCAGCCTGCCAGGTCGGGTATAAGTAGGAGATCGCATCAAGTTCTTTTTTACAAGGAGAACACCAGGTCGCCCAAAAACTAACCAGCGTGATATTGCCATCTTTAGCAAAATCCTGAAGATTTATAGTTTTTCCGTCAAGGGTTTTAAGATCCAGATCCGGCACTTCTTTTTGGGCAAAAACAGAAGTGGTAAGTAGTAAACAAAGAGCAGCAGTAAATAATTTTATGATTTTCATAAATGAATTGATTAATTTGAAATGATTGATTTTTAAGTAATAAGCGCTAATTTAGGACTTTTGAGAAGATTCACCAGGTATATTTTTTTTGTCTGAGAAAAACGCTCTAATTTTGGCCTTAGGAGAAAAGACATCACAATTTATACGATTTCTAAATTTAATGGTCACTTTTCTCCTTCGTTTAACTTAGATTTAACGCATTGTGTTTTAGGATGCTATTTTTTGAACTACTATTAAATATCGTCTTAAGTGTGATTTAGTCAATTATACTTATTAAAAGTTTTTTTTAAAAAAGCAGAAAAGATAAGTGCTAATGCCAGCCCAGGAATGGATTTGTGTTGAACAAAATTAAATAAACTATAAATGAAAAGAATAAATACTACTTTTTTTGCCCTGCTTTTGTTGTTTGTTTGCCAGGTTGCTTACGGACAGGATGTTGCAAGAATATCAGGGAGTCTGCAAGCTCAGGGGAATTTCTTTTTTAGGGATACTGCCATTGGTGCATCGAATACGCCTCAATATGATCACCAGCTTTATGGCGCTGATTCCTGGTTGCAACTTAATTATGTTTACAAAGGCTTTGATATAGGAGCAAGGTTTGATTTATTCAATAACTCTAATTTGCTGGATCCTCAAGGTTCTTATACTGCACAAGGCATTGGCCGTTGGTATGTCAAAAAGACAATTAACAGTTTGGGAATCTCGGCAGGTTACCTCTACGATCAGATCGGGTCTGGGATCATATTCAGAGCCTTCGAACAAAGACCGCTTTTGATCGATAATGCGCTATATGGGATACGTTTGACTTATGATATTAACGAAGACTGGAAGCTCAAAGCCTTTTCTGGTAAGCAAAAACAACAGTTTAGTACTTATGGCGCTATCATCAAAGGGTTTTCTATTGATGGGTTTGTTGCATCTAAAAAAGAAGGGCAAAGCTGGACGCTTTCCCCTGGCTTTGGGGTCGTTGCCAAAACACTTGACGACGATTTAATGAGAACGGTGGTCAGTACCATCAATTCCTATTCTGTAAAAGATAGTATCGGAGCCAAATACAATACTTATGCATTTACTTTATATAATACCCTGAATGCAGGGAAATTTAACTGGTATGTGGAAGGAGCCTATAAAACTTCAGAACAGTTTTTCGATCCGCGTGAAATAAAACACAATAGGGATTCTACTACCTCTTCAGGTAGATTAGTTTTTGAAAATGGGACAGTATTGTACTCTTCTTTGAGTTATGCCGACAAAGGTTTCGGGATTACACTGGAAGCAAAGCGTACCGAGAATTTTTCTTTTAGGACAAGTCCTTTCGTAACTGGTAACCAAGGCGCTATCAACTTTCTACCGCCAATGACCCGGTTTAATACTTACCGTTTGACGACAAGATACCAGGCAGCCACCCAGGAATTGGGAGAAAACGCTTATCAAGCAGACATTAAATATGCTTTTAGTAAAAAATTCCAAGTGGGAATCAACGGTTCTTATATCACAGACCTTGAAGATGAAAATGGTGAAACTGAGACATTATACAAAGAGTTATATACAGAGGCCACCTATAAATACAAGCGGAAATGGCAAATCACTGGAGGGGTACAATATCAGGAATACAATCAAGATAGATATGAAGAGAAAATAGGTAAAGATAATGTAGTCGCTATTACGCCTTATGTAGATTTTTTGTATAAGATATCCCGAAAGAAAGCAATTCGGGTGGAAGCTCAATATATGAATGCGGAGGAAGACTACGGAAGTTGGATATTTGGCCTGGCAGAGTTTACTATGGCACCGCATTGGACCTTCACCGTGTCAGATATGTATAATGTAAGTCCGAACCCGAAAAAAGAAGAAATCCCTTTTGGAGCTGATGGGAAAAAAGAAAAGATCCATTATCCCAGATTTGATGTGTTTTATACCTTCAAATCCAACCGCTTCTCGCTGAGTTACGTAAAACAGGTGGAAGGAATTGTATGTACCGGAGGCATCTGCCGTCTGGAACCCGCTTTTAGTGGGGTCAAACTAGCGGTAAATTCTACCTTTTAAACAACTAAAAAAATATAAGTCATGAAAAAATATATTTTCTCAATCCTCGTATTAGTTTTCTTATTCACTGCCTGTGAGGAAAACATGCCGGTGATCGCTTGTCTTAGCTGCGAAAATGACGACAACGAAATGTTAGATCCTCAGGACAAAAGAGTTCTTGTGGAAGAGTTTACAGGAGTCCGTTGTATCAATTGTCCGGCAGGAAGCATCGAGATTGAAAACCTCCTGGCCTTTCATGGAGAGCGACTGATAGCAGTATCCATTCATGCTGAGTTTTTTGCCAAACCTTATACAAATGAAAGCCTATATGACTTCAGGACAGAAGAAGGAGAGAATATTATCAACTTCCTTGGCTTGCCGGAGGCATACCCCTCTTCGGTGATAGATCGAAAAATTTATTCGGGAGAGGCTGACCTTCAATTAGTGGGCCTCAGCTCCTGGGCTGGAAGAATCGGTAACCAGGTTTTGGAGATTGCCATAGTCAGTATGGAATTAGAAA